>NZ_JBYVYK010000011.1:0-114659 GCF_058148405.1 Mycobacterium sp. DHQP2018-32-09
GCCGGGCGCGGCGGCCGCCGCGGCGCGCACCGCGGCGTCGACGTCCGCTCGGGAGGCATGGCGGCCGCGACCGACGACGACGTCCGGGTCGTGCGGGCTGGTGCTGGCGAACTCGTCGCCCCCGCCCTCGGCCCAGTTGCCGCCGATCAGGTTCACCAAGTCGACCATCGCGCTGCCCACCCTTTCGTCGTTCACTCCAGTACCGCGGCGGCGTCCTCGCCGAGTCGCGGAGGCGCCGTACGGTACCGCGCTGGCGTGGCGCTGAGCCGAATCGGGTTGGCCACCTGACGAATCGGCGCATCTCGACGGGGATCGTCGACCTCGACCACCGGGTTCAGGCCCACCCGCTCGGCGAACGCGAAGGCGTCGGCCACGTCGTTGATGGGCCCGCAGGGCACGCCGGCGGCCGACAGCGTGGTGAACCAGGCGTCGGCCGTGTCGCGGGCGAACACCTCGGTGAGTTCCTTGGTCAAGGGCACGCGATGGGCCACGCGCTGGTCGTTGGTGGCGTACCGCGGATCGGACGCCATGTCCGGTCGGTCGAGAACGCGTGCCAGGGAACGGAATTGACCGTCGTTGCCGACCGCCAGCACGATGGGGCGATCGGCGGTCTCGAACACCTGGTAGGGCGCGACGCTCGGGTGTTCGTTGCCCATCGCCTGGGGTACGACGCCGGCGCCGACGTAGCCCGACGCCTGATTCACCAACGCCGAGAGTGCCGACGACAGCAGGTTCACCTCCACGCGCTGGCCCTCGCCGGTGCGGTCGCGGTGACGCAGCGCGGCGAGGATGCCCAGGGCGGCGTGCAATCCGGTGATGACGTCGACCACCGCCACCCCGACCTTCGTCGGCGTGGCGGGATCGGGACCGGTGATGCTCATCAACCCGCCGATGGCCTGCACCGCCAGGTCGTAACCGGGCAGCCCGGAGTCGCCGCCGAACCCCGTGATCGAGCAGTAGACGACGTCCGGATTGACCTGGCGCACCTGCTCGTAACCCATTCCGAGGGAGTCCAGCGTGCCGGGCAGGAAGTTCTCGACGACGACGTCGGCGCGGCTCACCAGGTCCGTTGCGGCCCGCAGGTCGTCGGGATCGCGCAGGTCGAGCGCCACCGAGCGCTTGTTGCGGTTCACCGCGAGGAAGTACGTCGACTCGTCACCGGACCAGGGCGGACCCCACCGCCGGGTGTCGTCCCCGGAGCCGGGCCGCTCGATCTTGACGACCTCCGCCCCCAGGTCGGCCAGCAGCATGGTGGCGTACGGGCCGGCCAGCACGCGGCCGAAGTCGGCGATGACGATGCCGTCGAGAGCCCCGGGCGAATTCACCTGAAGGCCGCCAGCCCGGTGAGTGCCTTGCCGATGGACAGCTGGTGCATCTCGGAGGTGCCCTCGTAGGTCAGCACCGACTCCAGGTTGTTGGCATGCCGCATGACAGGGTACTCGAGCGTGATCCCGTTGGCGCCCAGGATGGTTCGCGCTTCGCGGGCCACGGCCAGTGCTTCCCGGACGTTGTTGAGCTTGCCCAGGCTGACCTGCTCGGGACGCAACCCGCCGTTGTCCTTGAGCGAGCCGAGGTGCAGGGCGAGCAGGTAGGCCTTGCCGACTTCGAGGGCCATGTCGGCGAGCTTGGCCTGGGTCAGCTGGTAGGCCGAGAGCGGCTTGTCGAACACGTCACGGGTGTCGGCGTAGTCCAGGGCGGACTCCAGGCAGTCGCGCGCTGCGCCCACCGAGCCGAACACGATGCCGAACCGGGCCTCGTTCAGACAGCTCAGCGGGCCCTTGAGGCCCTCGGCCTCGGGCAGCATCGCCGAGGCGGGCAGGCGTACGCCCTCGAGCACCAGTTCGGAGGTGACCGACGCCCGCAGCGACAGCTTGGCCTTGATGTTCGGTGCGCTGAAACCGGGGGTGTCCGTGGGCACGACGAACCCGCGGACGCCGTCGTCGGTGCGCGCCCACACCACGGCGACGTCGGCGATGGAGCCGTTGGTGATCCACATCTTGGTGCCGTTGAGGATCCAGTCGTCACCGTCACGCTTGGCGTTGGTGCGCATGCCTGCGGGATTCGATCCGAAGTCGGGCTCGGTGAGGCCGAAGCACCCGATGGCCGTCCCGGCGGCCATCGCGGGCAGCCACTGCTGCTTCTGCTCCTCGCTGCCCCAGCGATGGATCGCGAACATCGCCAGCGACCCCTGGACCGACACCAGGCTGCGGATGCCGGAGTCGACGGCCTCGAGTTCCAGGCACGCCAGGCCGTAGGCCGTCGCGCTGGTGCCCGCGCACCCGTAACCCTCGAGATGCATGCCGAGCACGCCGAGGTCGCCGAGTTCCTTCGCGAGGTCGCGGGCGGGCAGCTCGCCGCTCTCGAACCACTCGGCGACGTGGGGGCGCAGCCGCGCCTTCGCGAAGTCGCGCACGGTGTCGCGCATGGCGATCTGTTCGTCGTCCAACAGGCTGTCCAGTGCGAACAGCTGCGAGAGGGTCTGGCGGTCGGACTTCTGGGTTTCGGACATGTGAGCTTCCCGTCGGCGTGATGCAATCGATAGAGAGAACGTTTGCACAAACGATCGCGTGCCTATGCTAGGTTCCCCTCGTCGTGGCAGTCAACCCGCCCCGAGCGGCCCGAAGAACGGAGGCGCAGCCGTGACGTCGCACCGGCCACCGCGCGCTCCCACCCTCAAGGAGATCGCCGAGCGCGCAGGCGTGCACGTCTCGACGGCGTCCCGGGTACTGCGGCAGCCCGAGCCCGTCGACGGCTGGTCGGCATCGGCACAGCGCGTACGCGAGGTCGCGGCCGATCTCGGCTATCGGCGCAATCTCTGGGCCGCCAGCCTGCGGACCCGCAAGACCACCACCATCGGCGCCGTGATGCCGAGGCTCACCGACGGCGTCGTCGCCACCCTGCTGCAGGGTGTCGAGGCGGCCGCGACCGCCGCGGGCTACTCGGTGCTGCTGTCCAGCCCACCCGACGAACTGGAGGCCCAGCGGCGGGCGGCCGAACTGCTCGCCGGCAGGCAGGTGGACGGCCTGCTGATGAGCAGCCTGCACATCCCCGGGCGCGAGTTCGTCGAGAACCTGCCCGTCGGGGGCCTACCGGTGCTGCTGCTCAACCGGCACGCCGAGGCGGGTCTGCCGTTCGTCGCGGGCGACGACCACCAGGGGGGCCTGCTCGCGGCCCGCCACCTGCTGGGCCGCGGCTACACGGACCTGGCCGTGCTCGCCGGTCCGCCGCACGCCAGCACCGCACGAGACCGCACCAGGGGCTTCCTCGACGGGGTCGCCGAGGCGGGGCTCACCGTGCGCCCCGACCGCGTCCAGCGCTGCGGATTCGACGTCGCGGGCGGCAGTGAGGCGGCTACCCGCCTGCTGGGCGCCGCCGATCGGCCCCAGGCCGTCTTCGCCGTCTCCGACACGCTGGCCATCGGGGCGCTGGGCGTGGCACGCGACGTGGGCCTGCGCGTGCCCGAGGATCTGGGGCTGGTCGGCTACAACGACATCGCGGTGTCGGCACAGCTTCCGGTGCCGCTGACGACGGTGCGTACACCCGCCGAGGAGATCGGCGCCCGGGGCCTGCAGGCCCTGCTCGACCTGATCGCCGGCCAGGAGGTCGAGTCGCTGCGATTGCCGGTGGAACTCGTGGTGCGGGGCACCTGAGCGCTCAGCGCTTCAGCCAGGTCCTCACGGACTTCAGGTCGCGGCTGTTGCTCATCAGGTAGCCGTCCTGGAAATGCGCACCCCCGCTGATGGCTCCGGGCTCCTGCCAGGTGACGCGCACCAGGTCCTCGCCGCGCGAGAAGTAGTCGGTGCGATCGGCGGTGCGCAGGTCCCAGCCCGCCGTACCGGCGATCTCGGACAGCGCCTCGCGCTCGGCGTCGTGCGCCATGGGTGTACCTCCTGTGTCTCCAGGTACGCTAGCGAATCCCCGTGGCCGAGCCCAACGCACCAGGTCGCAGGGCGGACACCCACGGGACGCTACTTCACGACGAGCGTGCGCTGCGAGGCCATCGTGAACACGGCGGCGACGATGATCACCAAGCCTTTGATGATGGTCTGCGTGTAGTCCTGTGCGCCGATCTGGTTGAGCCCGTTGGACAGTACGGTCAGGATGAGCACCCCGAGCACCGTGCGATTCACCCCGCCGACGCCACCCGAGAGCGCGGTGCCGCCAATCACGATGGCGGCGATCGAGTCCAGCAGGATCGTCGACCCGAGCGTCGGGCCCGCCGCCCCCAGCTGCGCCGTGAGCAGCAGACCGGCCAGGCCTGCGGTGATGCCCGAGGCCACCAGGATGCCCACCTTCACCCGCCCGGTGCGCACGCCGGCGAGTTCGACCACCCGCTCGTTGCCGCCGACGGCATACACATAGAGCCCGAAGCGGGTGCGCCGCGAGAGGAACCACACCACGAGGAACGCGACGCCCGCGATCAGAGCCGCGTTCTGCACGTTCGGCACGAGCTGCCCGATGGCCAGCTCGCGGATGGTCTGATTGGTGAAGTTGATGGTGCTGCCCTGCAGGATCGTGAGGCCGATGCCGGCGAAGAGCGACAGCGTGCCCAGCGTGGCGATGAACGACGGCACTCGCCCATAGGCGAACACGACGCCGTTGAGCAGACCGATGGCCGCTCCCACCGCGACGGCGATGGCCACGGCCAGCACCGGGTTGGTGACGCCCGCGTTGATCGCCGACGCGAGGACCGCACCGGTGAGCAGCGCGATGGAGCCCACCGACAGGTCCACCGAGCCGGCGATCACCACCAGGGTCGCCCCGAGCGAGGCCAGCAGCAGGATGCCCGCCTGACCGGTGATGAGCGTGAGGTTGGCAGGGGTCAGGAACGCCTCGGCGCGCACGGAGAAGAAGACCACCAGGATGGCCAGCGCCGCGATCGGCAGCACGTCGGCGACGACGCTGAACCTGCCGATGCTGGTGGGGAGTGCACGGGGCCGCGGCACCGGTTCGGGGTCGGACGCGGGACCGGAATCAATTGCAGTGGGGTTCAATTCGAGGGTCATGTCGGGTTCTTCCTAACTGGCGGTGGCGACGGCGGGGTGTGCCCCGGGGATCATCCGGGCGATGACGTCGTGTTCGTCGGGCTTGTTCCCGACGGGCGCGTCGAGCACCTCGACCAGGCGGCCCGCGGTGACGACGGCGATGCGATGCGACAGCCCGATGAGTTCCGGCAGGTCGTCGCTGATCAACACGATGGCGGTCCCCGTGGCGGCGACCCGTCGCAACAGGTCGTAGATGCCCTCGCGCGCTCCGGTGTCGACACCCTGGGTGGGCTCGTCGAGCACCAGGACGTCGGGCGCCCGCAGCAGCCACTTCGCGATGAGCACCTTCTGCGCGTTGCCGCCCGACAGTGACGACACGGGAGCGTCCAGACCGCCTGCCACGATGCCCAACTCGTCGACGAGACGCTGCGCCTCGCGCCGCGCCCGGCCCACCGCCCACAGCCCCGTCCACCTGGTGGCGAACCGATCGTGTAGCGACGGCAACTGGACGTTGTCGGTGATCGAGGCACCGACGATGAGGCCCTTCTCGGCGCGATCCGGTGGCACGTAGGCGATCCCCGCACGCACGTGGTCGCCGATCGAACCGTCGACGGTGACCCCGTCGATCGCCACGCGACCACCGGTGCGGCGCGCCACGCCTGCGATGATCTCGCCGAGTACGCGCTTGCCGGAGCCCTCCGTGCCTGCGAGCCCGACGATCTCACCCGCGGCCACGTCGAACGACGCGTCGAGCAGGACCCCCGCGCCGGAGACGTGCTCCACCCGCAGCTTGGCGGGCGCATCCGGCGCGATGGGCACCTGGGCGTGCTCGCGGTAGTAGTTCTGGGCGCGCACCCGGCCCACCATCAGGCGGTGCAATTCGCTCTCGTCGGTTCCCGCGGTGGGCCGGTCGGCGACGGACTCGCCATCCTTGAACACCGTGACGCGTTCCGTCACCTGCAGGATCTCGGGAAGGCGATGCGAGACGAACACCACCGCCGCAACGCCGCGCAACCGGTCCAGCAGCGTGAGGAAGTTGTCCTCGTGCTCCTGATCCAGCGCCGTGGTGGGCTCGTCGAACAGCACCACGGGCCGCTCGATCTCCAACAGCTGAGCCAACGCCACCACGCGCGCGATGTCCAGGCTCTGCTTCTGGCCGGGACTCAACCGCCCCGTGGGCTGCGTCGGATCGAGGTCGGTGACACCGGCAGCGGCCAGCGCCTCGGTCGCAGCCGCCAACAGTGCCTTGCGGTTCAGGCCGCCCGTGCGCGACCGGAACAGCCGCTCCCAGCCGAAGAACGTGTTCTCGTACACGGCGAGGTGATCGACCAGCGCCGTGTCCTGGAACACACGGAAGATGCCCAATCGGTTGGCTTCCTGGTAGGTCTTGGGGGCGATCGATGCGCCGTCGAGCAGCAGGGTCCCACCGTCGAAGGGCAGCACCCCGGAGATGATGTTGAGGATCGTGCTCTTGCCCGCGCCGTTCTCCCCGATGAGGCCCAGGACCTCGCCGTCGCCGACGGTGAGGTCCACGCCCTTGAGGGCCCGGTGGGCACCGAAGGTCTTGACGATGCCGCGCGCCTCGAGTCGCGGCGTCTGCGCATCCGCCATCTCAGACCCTCCCCACCGGCGACGGTCCGAGCACGGGCGTGCGGTAGTGCTCGGCGTACAGCGCCCGGATGCGTTCGAAGTCGCCGTTGCGCCGGGCGTCCAGGTATGCCTGCGGATACGCGAACCCCTCCGGTTTGGGTACTTCCGGCCAGATGCGGTCGAGGTCCTCCACCGGGTAACCCGCGAACTGCAGGTCGAAGTCGTGCGGGTGCTCGACGCGCGAGAGCAGCCGCACGTCGAACGACTCGCCGATGGGACCGTCGACGTAACGAGCCTTGAACGCGTCGACGTTGTCCTTGGTGATGATCTCGGCGCGCCAGCCGTAGAACTTCTCGGCGGCTTCGGGCTGCCAGCCGTGCAGGCGGTCGTGGAACTGGGCGACGGTCACGAACGACGGATAGGCAGGCACGTTGCCCGTGGTGACGAGTTGCTTGCCGGACACCACCCGCTCGATGCCCGCCGTGGACCCGTTGGCACCCACCACGAACACGTCCTTGCCGGGTACCTTGCCCGCCGCCTCGATGCCGGCGACCACGCCCGTCGCGGCGTCGTCGTTCACCGCGACGATGCCGACGGTGTCGGGAAAGCGCGCCAGCAGCGACGCGGCCGCCCGCTGGGACAGGTCGGCGTCGTACTTGGCGTGCAGCTCCCCGGCGAACGTGATCCTCGGGTACTTCTGCAGCGCGTGGTGCACCGCCAACCGCCGCTGCACCTCGAGACCGTCGATCGACGGGTAGTAACCCCCTACCCGGACCACGGTGCCCTCTTCCCCGATCTGCTTGGCCAGCACGTCGACGGCCTTGCCCACCGAGTCGTACTCGTCGGGCATGAGGAACGCGTTGTACTTGTCGCCGTCGGCATCACCGTGCCAGGGGGTGAACCACGCGGGCGAGTTCCACGCCGCCTGGAACAGCACGCCACCGTCGTTGGAATCGTGGGCCATGGTCGGCAGGGCGCCGGGATCGTTGAGCCCCACGAAGATTCCCGTCGTCTTCTGCGTCAGCAGCTGGTTGAACTGATTGGACTGCACGGCCGCGTCACTCTTGCCGTCCAACACCACGCTGCGGTAACCGAGTTGGCCCGCAGCCTCCTGAAAGGCCTTGGCCCACTGCACCTGGTAATCGCCCGTCGACGACCAATTCAACAGCGCGAACTGGCCATCGGTGTAGGCGACGGCGCCGGCCCCGGACCGGTCCGGTCTTCCCACCGCGGCCAGGGCACCGCCGGCTGCGAGCACGGCCGCGCTGCCCGCCAACAGTTTCGCGAACTGGCGGCGGCCCATGCCGTAGGTGTCGAGCCGCTCGAGGAGGGGGTCGAGTGCCCGGCGCTCGTCACCGGTGCCATCAGGGGTCATGGCGGCCGAGGCTACGAGCCCTGTGCCCACGCCCGAAGGCTCTCGCTCGTGGTGAGTCGATCACGGTGAGCAGAAATGCCTCCGGCGCAGCGTGATCGGAATCGTTGTGCCCGCAGACACGGCACGTGAGGCTGACGGACATGGCCGCTCCACCGCTGCACTTCTCTGCCTTCGTGATGAACACGACGTCGCACATCCTGCAGGGGGTGTGGCGTCGCCCCGACGCCCGGCAGACCGACTTCAATTCCCTGGACCACTGGGTGCGATTGGCGCAGGTGCTCGAGCGCGGCCGCTTCGACGTGCTGTTCTTCGCCGACGTCGTGGGCCTGTACGGCGACTACGGCGGTTCGTACGAGAAGTACGTGGAGACCGGACTGCAGATTCCCAGTAACGACCCCAGTGTCATCGCTTCGGCGATCGCCTACGCCACTACCGATCTGGGCATCGCGATCACCAGCTCGGTGATCCAGGAGCATCCGTTCAACTTCGCCCGCAAGATGTCCACCCTGGACCACGCGACCGGCGGCCGGATCGCCTGGAACATCGTGACCAGTGCGCTCACCAACGCGGCCCGCAACTTCGGCCATGCCGAACTGACCGAACACGACGAGCGCTACCGCTGGGCAGACGAATACGTCGACGTCACCTACAAGCTGTGGGAGGGATCCTGGGACGACGGGGCACTGCTGCAGGACCGCGAGCGTGGAGTTCACGGCGACTACTCGAAGGTGCACAAGATCCACCACGTCGGCCCGCGCTACCGCGTGGAAGGCCCGCATCTGGTGGCGCCCTCGCCGCAACGCACGCCCGTGCTGTTCCAGGCCGGCTCGTCCGAGGCCGGGCGCGACTTCGCCGCTCGTCACGCCGAGGCACAGTTCATCATCAGTCCCGGCCCGAAACAGGCGCGCGCCCTCGTCGACGACACCCGCCGCCGCGTGGTGGCCACGGGTCGGCGCCCCCGGGACCTGAAGTTCTTCCAGGGCTTGCACTTCGTGATCGGCAGCACCGAGGCGGAGGCCCGACGCAAGGAAGCCGAACTCGACGCGTCGATCGACCTCGACGGCATGGTGGCCCACCTGTCGGGCGCCGTCGGCGTCGACCTCGGCGGTCACGACCTGGACACCCCGCTGGGCGATGTCGCCGACACCGACGGCACCCGCAGCATCGTCGCCTGGGTCCGGGAGTCCGTGTCTGGCCGCGAGCCGACGGTGCGCGACCTCGGCTTGCTCCAGGGCCGAAACTCCCGGGTGGTCGGCACACCGGAGTCCATCGCCGACCAGCTCGCCGTGTGGCGCGACGCCGGGGTCGACGGTATCAACGTCGTCAACGCGACCATTCCGGGCAGCTACGAGGAGTTCGTCGACCACGTGACGCCCGTGCTGCAGAAGCGCGGGCTGGCCCAGCGCGAATACCTGCCTGGGACGATGCGCATGAAACTGTTCGGGTCGGACGGGATCGACGACCGCCACCCCGCCGCACGGTACCGCGGGGCGTTCTCGGGATCGGGTCAGCCCCTGGTGAACGCCCACTGAGTGACCGCGCGCGCCGGGGTCCACCCGGTGAACGAGCCGATGGGAGCGGCGATCTCGATGTGGATGCGGGTCAGCTCCCCGCCGTGGTCGCGGTAGCAGGTCGCCAGCAGCGTCTCGGTCTCCACCGTCACCCCGTGCACCACCAGCCGTCCTCCGGACGCCACCGCGGCCAGGCATGCCGGGAGCACCCCGTCCGCCGACGCGCCCCCGCCGACGAAGATGGCGTCCGGCGTGGGCAACCCGGCCAGCGCCTCGGGGGCGCGGCCGGTCACCACCCGTAGCGCCGGCACCCCGAGCGTCCGGGCGTTGCGGGCCACGCGGGCGGCGCGGGCGGCGTCGGCCTCGACGGCGATCGCCCGGCACGTGGGATGGGCGCGCATCCATTCGATGCCGATCGACCCTGCGCCCGCGCCGACGTCCCACAGCAACTGCCCCGGCGCGGGCAGCAGCCGCGCCAAGGCCGACGCCCGCAGGTCACGCTTGGTGAGTTGCCCGTCGTGGTCGAAGGATTCGTCGGGCAGGCCACTCGCCCAGCCCGCCAGCAGCGGTCCGGCGGCCTCGACGGCCACGACGTTGAGCCGCGGCGCCGCGCACCCGGTCGCCGCCTGCGCGGCGGTGCTCTCGATGCGCGTCTCGCCGGGCCCGCCCAGATCGCCCAGCACCACCATCCGGCTGCCGCCGTATCCCCGCGACGTCAGCAGCCGGCCCACCTCGGCGGGCGTGGTCTCGTCGGACGACAGCACGAGGATGCGGCGACCGGGTGCGAGTTCGCGCAGCACCGCGTGCACGTCGCGGCCGACGACGCTGACCACCGTGGACGCCTCCGCCGACCAGCCCAGCCGGCCCCGCGCGAGCGTCACCGACGACACCGCGGGCACGATCGAAACGTGCTCCGCACCAAGGAGTTCCACCAGCGTCGTGCCGATCCCACTGAGCATCGGATCCCCCGAGGCCAGCACCACCGTGTCCATGCCGGCGCACTCGGCCAGGACGGCGGGCAGAGCCTGGCGCAGCGGGGCCGGCCACGGGCGGCGCAGCTGGCCGTCGCCCGCCGGCAGCAGGTCGAGCTGACGGGCACCACCCAGCACCACCTCGGCGGTGGCGATCCGGGCACGCGCGGCCTCGGTCAGCCCGGCCCACCCGTCGGCACCGATGCCGACGACGGTCACCCGGACGCCCTGGATCACCACGGTCGCGATGCTAACCCAGCCCCGGTTGCGCGTGTACCCAGCGCACGGCGTCGGCCACGTCGGCGACCGTGGCCACCCCGGCCGGCGCGGCGGGACGCCGCACGATCACCACGGGCACGCCCAGTTCTGCCGCGGCGGCCATCTTGGCCCACGTGTACTCACCACCGGAGTCCTTGGTGACCAACACGTCGCTGCCGTGGGCACGCAGCAGCGCCAACTCGTCGGCCAACGCGTACGGTCCGCGATCGTGGCGCACCGTCCAGGTCGCGGGGATGGGCACGTCGGGTTCGTCGACGACGCGCGTCAGGACCGCGAGATCCCGCAGGGCCGGTACGAAGCGGGCCAGCTGCTGTCTGCCCACCGTCAGCAGCGGCCGGCTCCCCAGGCGCGCGGCGGTCCTGGCGGCCTCGTCGTGCGTGTCCACCCAGTGCCACGTCGGCAGGGCCCGGTCCGCCCAGCCCGGCCGCTGCAGCCGCAGCAGCGGCCGCTCACCGGCGCACGCGGTGGCGGCATGGGCCGAGATGGTCGCCGCGAAGGGGTGCGTGGCATCGACGATAACGTCGAATTCACGCGCTGCACGGCGCAATCCGTCGGGACCCCCGAAGCCGCCGATGCGGACGTCGCCGACCGGCAGCCGGGGCCGGGCCACGCGGCCTGCCAGCGAGCTGGTCACCGCCGCGCCGTCGGACACCAGCCGGGCCGCCAACGCCCTGGCCTCCGCGGTCCCTCCGAGGATCAGCACGCGCGTCGTCACGGCGCCCCCGGAGGCAGCACCGGCAGCCCCGGCGGCGCGCCGCGACGGGCCAGGTCCATCACGGCGTCGACGTCGACGTGCCGTTCGACGAGGTCGGCCAGGACGTCCAGGCGCCGTTGTCGCGCAGCGGGAAACGAGACGCCCGAGGCGGCGACGTCGAGCACCTCGCCGAGGAACGCCGCGCGCAGGGCGTCGCCCTCCAGCGCGCCGTGCCACATGGTGCCGAACACCCGGCCTGCGCGCGCCCCGCCCAGGAACTCCTCGGCGGCCGCGCCGCGGGTGATCCGGCCGTGGTGGATCTCGTATCCGGAGGCGGGTGCGCCCAGCGCGGCGCCGCGTGGCAGCCGCAACGCCTTCTCGGCGGCGAACGTCGTCTCGACGTCGAGCAACCCCAGGCCCTCGGCGTGGGGGACCGAGCCCTCCACGCCGTCGGGATCACGGATGACGCGGCCCAGCATCTGAAAGCCCCCGCAGATGCCCAGCACCGGCCTCCCCGCGGCGGCATGGGCGAGCACCGCCCGGTCCAGCCCCCGTGACCGCAGCCACGCCAGATCGGAGATCGTGGCCCGCGTGCCCGGAAGCACGACGAGGTCGGCGTCGTCGACCGCGCGCGGATCCGAGGCGAACACGACGTCGAGGTCGGGTTCCAGACCGAGGGCGTCCACGTCGGTGAAGTTGCTGATCCGCGGCAGCCGGATCACCGCGACGCGCCGCGCCGAACGTCGCGGTGCCCGTCGGCCCGCGATGTCGAGCGCATCCTCGGAGTCCAGCCAGACGTCGGGATGCCATGGCACGGTGCCGAACACGCGGCGCCCCGTGATGCGTTCCAGCCCTTGCAGGCCCGGCGCCAGCAGGGTGGGATCACCCCGGAACTTGTTCACCACGAAGCCTGCCACCAGGGCCTGGTCCTGCGGCGAGAGCAGGGCGACCGTGCCGAAGAACGCGGCGAACACTCCGCCCCGGTCGATGTCCCCGACCACGATCGTGGGCAGCCCGGCGTGCCGCGCCAGACCCATGTTGACGTAATCGCCTGCGCGCAAGTTGATCTCGGTGGGACTGCCCGCTCCTTCGGCGATCACCACGTCGTACCTCGATGCCAGGTCGTCGTAGGCGGCGTGCGCCGCCGCGGCCAGTGCCCGCCGACCGTCGAGCCAGTCGGACGAGTCGACCGCACCCCACGGGAGACCCAGGAGCACCACGTGGCTGCGCCGGTCACCGCCCGGTTTGAGCAGCACGGGGTTCATCGCGACCTCCGGTGTCGCGCGCGCGGCGAGCGCCTGAACCCATTGCGCGCGCCCGATTTCGGCACCCGTCCCGTCGGGACCGGCGCACACCATGGAGTTGTTCGACATGTTCTGGGCCTTGAACGGCGCCACCCGCACGCCGCGACGTGCCAGGACCCGGCAGAGTCCGGTGGTGATCGCACTCTTGCCTGCGTCGCTGGTGGTGCCGGCGACCAGCAGTCCCGCCATCAGGCCGACCTCACGGCGTGCATCGCCGCACCAGGAACACGTCCATCACCCAGCCCGCCTCGGCCTTGGCCGCCGCGCGGGCCGCCGCGATGCGGCGCATGGTGTCGCCGACGCGCCCGGTCTCGAGGCGCTCGCCGACCGCACCGAGATTGGCGCCCCACCAGATGGTCCAGTCCTCGATGCCCCGCAGGTCCAGCCGCTCCGGCGGCGGGTTGAGCATGGCCACGACGTTGTCCTGGCCCGCGCTGACCGCCTCGGGCAGGCGGCGGCCGGTGGTGACGTGCACCGGCCGGCCCACCTCGTGCAACACGATGCGGTGTCGCGCCGCCAGCACCTGGGGCGCGCTGATGCCCGGCAGCACGTCGAATTCGACGTCGACACCCGACGCGGCGATGCGTTCCACGACGCGGATGGTCGAGTCGTACAGGGCCGGGTCGCCCCACACCAGGAAGGCCGCCGTCCCGGCGCGCGAACGCATCTCGGCGGCGTACCGTTCGGCACGCGCGGCGTGCCAGTCGGCGACGGCGCCCTCGTACTCGGTCCCGGACAGGCGTGCGGAGCGGTCGCGTTCGGGATCGGGCACCGCCACGACCTCGATGGCCCGGTCCGGCGCCACCACGGCGACGATCCGTCGACGCAGCTCCAGCAGCCCGTCGTCCGCGTCGTCCGACTTGTCCGCCGCCAGTACGTAATCCACGGTCTGCAGCGCCTCGGCGACCTCCGGCGTGACGTGCGCCGGGCCCATCCCGACGCCGAGGATCCTGACCCGGACGGGGTCAGCCATCCGCGCGTGCCTCCAGATCACCTTCCACGTCCAGGTAGGCCTGCCGCAGCGCGGCCAGCGTCTGCGGATCCGGGTTCTCCCACAGACCACGGTCGGCGGCCTCCTGGAGGCGTTCGACCATGCCCTGCAGCGCCCACGGGTTCGACTGGTCGAGGAACTGTCGCGTCTCGGGATCGAGCACGTAGGACTGCGCCAGCTTCTCGTACATCCAGTCGTGGACCACGCCTGCGGTGGCGTCGAAGCCGAACAGGTAGTCCACGGTGGCCGCGAGTTCGAACGCCCCCTTGTACCCGTGCCTGCGCATCGCCGAGATCCAGCGCGGATTGACCACGCGCGCCCGGAAGACGCGCGCCGTCTCCTCGCTCAGCGTGCGGGTGCGCACGGCGTCCGGCGACGTCGAATCCCCCACGTAGGCCATGGGATCCGATCCCGTGAGCGCGCGGACCGTCGCCACCATGCCGCCGTGGTACTGGAAGTAGTCGTCGCTGTCCACGATGTCATGCTCGCGGGTGTCGATGTTCTTGGCCGCCACCTTGATCCGCGCGTAGTTGGTGCGCATGTCGGCCGGCGCCGGGGCGCCGTCCAGCCCACGGCCGTAGGCGAACCCGCCCCACGCGGTGTACACCTCGGCCAGGTCCTTGTCGTCGCGCCAGGTGCCCGCCTCAACCACCTGCAGGATGCCCGCGCCGTAGGAGCCCGGTTTGGACCCGAACACCCGGGTGGTGGCGCGGCGTTCGTCCCCGTGGTCGGCCAGGTCGGCGCGCGCGTGTGCGGCCACGAAGTTCACGTCGTCGGGCTCGTCGAGCAGGGCGACCATGCGGACGGCGTCGTCGAGCATCGTCACCACGTGCGGGAAGGCGTCGCGGAAGAAACCCGAGATGCGGATGGTCACGTCGATGCGCGGCCTGCCCAACTCGTCGAGCGGCACCACGTCGAGCCGGGAGACGCGCCGCGAGGCCTCGTCCCACTCCGGCCGCACGCCGAGCAGTGCGAGCACCTCGGCGATGTCGTCACCCGAGGTGCGCATGGCGCTGGTGCCCCACACCGAGAGCCCCACCGACTCCGGGTAGGTGCCCGTGTCGTCGAGATAGCGTTGCAGCAGGGAGTCGGCCATGGCCTGCCCGGTCTGCCAGGCCAGCCGCGACGGCACCGCGCGCGGGTCGACGGTGTAGAAGTTGCGCCCGGTGGGCAGCACGTTGACCAGACCGCGCAGCGGCGAACCCGACGGTCCGGGACGCACGAAGCCACCCGCCAGTGCGTGCAGCACCGCGTCGATCTCCCCGGCGGTCCCGGCCAAGCGCGGCACCACCTCGGTGGCCGCGAACCGCAGCACGTCGCGTACCTCGGGGTTGTCGGTCAACGTGTCGGCGGTCTGCGGCGCCCAACCTGCCGCCTCCATCGCGGACACCAAACCGCGTGCCTGCGTTTCGATCTCGTCGACGGCCGTCGTCTCGGCACCCTCCTTGAGGCCCAGCGCCGCACGCAATCCGGGGACCGCGTGGTCCTTGCCGCCCCACACCTGAGCGGCGCGCAGGATGGCCAGCACCAGGTTGACCCGCGGCTCCCCCACGGGTGCACCGCCGAGCACGTGCAGCCCGTCGCGGATCTGGGCGTCCTTGATCTCGCACAGCCAGCCGTCGACGTGCAGCAGGAAGTCGTCGAACTCCTCGTCGTCGGGCCGGTCGTCCAGACCCAGGTCGCGGTGCATCTCGGCGGCGCGCATCAGGTTCCAGATCTCCCCGCGGATGGCAGGCAGCTTGGCCGGGTCCATCGCCGCGATGTTGCCGTACTCGTCGAGCAGTTGTTCCAGCCGGGCGATGTCGCCGTAGCTCTCCGCACGGGCCATCGGCGGGATCAGGTGGTCGACGATCGTGGCGTGCGCGCGCCGCTTGGCCTGGGCCCCCTCCCCGGGATCGTTGACCAGGAACGGGTAGATCAGCGGGAGGTTGCCGATGGTCGCGTCCGTGGCGCAGGCGGCCGACAGCGCGGCGTTCTTGCCGGGCAGCCACTCCATGGACCCGTGCTTGCCGAGGTGCACCACCGCGTCGGCGCCGAAGCCGTGCTCGAGCCAACGGTAGGCCGCGAGGTAGTGGTGGCTGACCGCCATGTCGGGGTCGTGATAGATCGCCACCGGATTCTCCCCGAACCCGCGCGGCGGCTGGATCATCAGCACCAGGTTGCCGGAACGCAATGCGGCGAGCACGATCTCGCCCGCGTCGTTGACGAACAGGGTGCCCGGCGCCGGACCCCACGTCTCGGCGATCTCGGCCCGCAGACTCTCGGGCAGATCGGCCGTCCACCGGGCGTACTGATCGGCGCTCACCCGCACCTGGGCATCACCGAGCTGGGCCGTGGTGAGCCACTGCTCGTCCTGGCCGCCTGCCTCGATCAGCGTGTGGATGAGCTGGTCGCCGGCGCGCGTCTCGTCGGCGATCTCGAGCACGCCGAAGCCGTCGCCCACGTCGTAACCTGCCTCGCGCAGGCGGTGCAGCAGGCGCACCGCCGACGCCGGCGTGTCCAGGCCGACGGCGTTGCCCACCCGCGAGTGCTTCGTCGGGTACGCGGACAGCACCAGCGCGATCTTCTTGTCGGCGTTGGGGATTCGACGCAGCCGCGCGTGCTTGACCGCGATGCCCGCGACGCGGGCGCAGCGCTCGGCGTCGGGCACGTAGTGCGGCAGGCCGTCGTCGTCGACCTCCTTGAACGAATACGGCGCCGTGATGACGCGGCCGTCGAACTCGGGAATGGCGATCTGCGTCGCCGAGTCCAGCGGCGTCACGCCGTCGTCGTTGGCATCCCATTCCGCGCGCGAGGACGTCAGCGAAAGTCCTTGTAGCACCGGCACGTCGAGAGCGGCGATGCGCTCGATGTCCCAGGACGCGTCGTCCTCACCGGCACCGGCGGCCGCCGCCTTCGACCCGCCGGCGGCCAGCATGCTCACCACGATCGCGTCGAGCGTGCCCAACGCGTCGAACAGCTCGTCGGGCGCATTGCGCAGCGACGACGCGAAGACGGGCAACCCCACCGCGTCGCCGGTGGCGTCGATCGCGTCGGCCAGCCCGTGCACGAACGCGGAGTTGCCGCTGACCTCGTGCGCCCGGTAGTACAGGATGCCCACGCGCAGCGCGTCGGGCCGCGCCCGCCCGGCGCGTTCTGCCCAGCCCCACTCGGGGATCACGACGGGCTCGTCGAAGCCCTCCCCGGTGAGCAGCACCGTGTCGCACAGGAACGCGTGCAGTTGCGCGAGGTTGACCGCCCCGCCCTCGGCGAGGTAGGCGTGCGCCTGCGCCGCCACGCCGATGGGCACGGTCGAGCACTCCATCAGCTCCGCGCTGGGCTGACGTTCCCCGCCCAGCACCACCAGCGGGCGCCCGGTGGCGCGCAGCGCGGCCAGTTCGTCGGCGACCTCGGCCGACGACCCGAGCACCCGCAACACCACGACGTCGACGTCGACGGCGGCCGGGTCGCCCCCGGCGCCCAGGATGGTCTCGACGGCCTGCCGGGAGGGATTGCCCAGTCGGTAGGACGCACCGCTCGCCCGCGCCGACAGCAGGTCGGTGTCCGACGTGGACAGCAGCGCGATGCGCGGAGTGTGGATGGAGTCGCTGGCGTGGGCCGCTGACATGGGTCCTCCTCGGGGTTCTCGCCCCTCGTAGACGACATGCCCCGTGGCCAGTATCTGGCTTGGGGCACCGACCCTGCCGACCGCAGTGCCGAACCCTCACAGTGGCGGAACCGCCCCGGTCTCGCACCGGGTTCCTGACGCCACGAGACGTACGTGAGCAGTGTAGCGACGGCCGTCCGGCCCTGTCACCGGCTGGTACCGTGAGCCCGCCAGACATCACCAGGGGAATCCGGTGTGAATCCGGAACTGACGCGCAACGGTGTGAGTGCCCATCGCGGGCACCTCGAGTCCGATCACCTGCTGGCGTAGCCGGCGACCGCCGGCTGCTGCTCATCGGGTCTCGCCGATCGGACCCCTGAAGCCGAAGGAACGTCATGCTGCCGCTGCGGCGTCTACTGGTCCTCTCCCTGCTCGGGCCGCTGACGGCCTGCACCCCGTCGGCCACGTCGACCGGCGCCGCACCGCAGGGCGACCCCGTCACCGTCCGCAGCTGCGGCGCCGACGTCACGTTGGCGCGGCCCGCCGAGCGGATCGTGTCGCTCAACCAGGGCACCACCGAGATCCTGCTGTCCCTGGGCGTCGCCGACCGCATGGTGGGCACGGCGGGGTGGACCGATCCGGTGCTGCCCGCGCTCGCCGCGGCGAGCGACCGCGTCCCCCGGCTGGCCGACCAGAAGCCCTCGCTGGAGGCCGTCCTGGGCACCAACCCCGACCTGGTCACCGCGTCGCTGCGCGGCACGCTCGGCCCGGGCGGCGTCGCCACCGCGGCCGAACTCGCCGACCTCGGCGTGCCGTCGTACATGTCGGCGGTCGAGTGCACGAAGGAGGAGGGCGACTCCGACGGGAAGCGCAGCGAGACGTTGGAGGTGGAACCGATGTACGACGAGATCACCGAGTTGGGCGTGCTGGTGGACCGCCGCGCCGAAGCCCGCGCGATCGTCGCCGACATGCGGCAGCGGTGGCAGCGGGTCTCCGCGACCGACGCCGGCGGCGCGTCGGTCATGTACTGGTTCGCCAACGCCGAGCTGCCCTACGTCGCGGGCTGTTGCGGCGGACCCGGCGTGCTCACGCGGGCGCTGGGGCTCACGAACGCCTTCGCCGACAGCGCGCAGGACTGGCCTCAGGTCGGCTGGGAGACCGTGGCCCGCCGCGATCCGGACGTCATCGTGCTCGGCGATCTGACGCGCAAGAGTCAGACCGCGGAGTCCGCCGACGCCAAGATCGCCTTCCTCGAGTCCAACCCGGTGACCCGCCAGATGACGGCCGTCCAGCAGCGGCGCTACGTGCGCATGGCCGGCGCCGAACTGAACCCGTCGATCCGCATCGTGGCCGCCGCCGAGAAACTGGCTGCGAGCCTGCGCGAGTTCGGGTTCGCACGCTGAGCGCGCCGGACCTCGCCCGCCGTCTCGCGTGGCCCGCGGGCATCGCGGCGCTGCTGTGCTCGATCGCGGTGGCCACCACCATCGGGCCGTCGGACCTCGGCCCCGCCGACGCCTTCGCGGCCACGCTGCAACGGGTGGGAGGGCCGCCGTCGGGGCTGACGCCGTTGCAGCAGAACATCATCTGGAATCTGCGGCTGCCGCGGGGCGTGCTCGCCGCCCTGTGCGGCGCCGGACTGGCACTGTGCGGCGTGCTCCTGCAGTCGCTGCTGCGCAATCCCCTGGCCGACCCCTTCATCCTGGGCGTCGCCTCGGGCGCCTCCACCGGCGCGGTGTCGGTGATCGTGCTCGGGGTGGGCGCGGGCACGCTCGGGTTGGCGTCGGGCGCCTTCGTCGGCGCCGTCGCCGCGTTCGGCCTGGTGCTGCTGCTCAGCGCCGCCGCCGGGGGCGGCGTCGACAAGACCATCCTCGCCGGAGTGGCTGGCACGCAGCTGTTCTCGGCCCTGACGTCGTTCATCGTCTTCACCTCCGCCGATGCCGAGCAGACGCGTGGCGTGCTGTTCTGGCTCCTCGGATCGCTGAGCAGCGCGTCGTGGTCGGACGTCGGCACCGCAGCCGTGGTCGTGGGCACGGGCGTCGTGATCTGCGTGGCCCTGGCGGGCACCCTGGACGCGTTCCTGTTCGGCGAGGACGCCGCTGCCGCCCTCGGGGTGTCGGTGGCCCGCGTCCGGCTGCTGCTGCTCGTCACCGTCGCGCTGGTCACCGCGGTGATCGTGGCGTTCGTCGGCGCCATCGGCTTCGTGGGCCTGGTGATCCCCCACGCCGCCCGCGCGCTCGTCGGCACCCGCCACCGCATCCTGGTGCCCGCCGCCACCGTGATCGGGGCCATCTTCCTGGTGTGGGTGGACACCGCGGCACGCATCGCGATCGCCCCACAGGAGGTGCCCGTCGGCGTGGCCACCGCCATCGTGGGCGTGCCGGCGTTCCTGGTGATCCTGATCCGCAAGCGAGGACGGTCGTGACGTTGCGCACCGAGCGGGTCACCTGGCGCGTGCGGGGTGCGGTGATCATCGACGGCGTCGACGTGCACGTCCCGGCCGGCGGCACCGTCGGCCTGTTGGGCCCCAACGGATCCGGCAAGTCATCGCTGCTGCGACTGCTGGCGGGGCTGCGCCCGGCGTCGTCGGGCGTGGTCACCGTCGACGGCACCGACGTGACCCGGCTGGGCCGGCGCGCGCTGGGCCGCCGGCTGGCCGTGGTGGACCAGGAGCACACCACCGAGCAGGAACCCACGGTGCGCGACGTCGTCGAACTGGGCCGCCTGCCACACCGTGCGGCGTGGTCGCCGACCACCGCGCGGGACGCGGACGTGGTCGCGACCGCCGCCGCAACCACGGGTGTCGCGCACCTGCTGGCGCGGCGGTACTCGACGCTCTCGGGCGGCGAGCGGCAACGGGTGCAGATCGCGCGGGCGTTGGCGCAGGAACCCACCGAGCTGCTGCTCGACGAGCCGACCAACCACCTCGACATCCGTCACCAACTCGAGCTGCTGGAACTGGTCGCCGCCGCGCCCACCACCACCGTGATGGCCCTGCACGACCTCAACCTGGCCGCGCGGTACTGCGACGAGTTGGTGCTGCTGCACCGCGGCCGGGTGCACGCCGCGGGGTCCGCCGGGGCGGTGCTGACGCCCGAGATCATCGCCGAGGTCTACGGCGTCGAGGCCACCGTCGACGACGTCGACGGGATGCCCAGCGTGCGATTCCATCGGCCGCTGCGGTGAGGCTGCTCCCGACGCCGCGGGCGTGGTCGGGCGTATTAGCGTCTGGTCCGTGTCGTCCCCGCTGCTCGTCGGCTTCCTCACCGCGCTGACCCTGATCGCCGCCATCGGCGCGCAGAACGCCTTCGTGCTGCGCCAAGGCATCCGGCGCGAACACGTGCTGCCCGTCGTGGTCCTGTGCACGGTGTCGGACGCGGTGCTGATCGTGGCGGGCATCGCCGGCTTCGGCGCCTTGGTGAGCGCGCACCCGAACGTCCTCTACGTCGCGCGCTTCGGCGGCGCGGCGTTCCTCGTCGGGTACGGCCTGCTGGCGGCCAAGCGGGCCGTGCGGCCGGGTGCGCTGAACCCGGCGGACGAGGCACCGGCGCGACTGGGGCCGGTGCTGCTCACGTGCGCGGCCCTGACGTTCCTCAACCCCCACGTCTACCTGGACACCGTGATCCTACTCGGGGCACTGGCGAATGAAAGACTAGACGGCCGTTGGCTGTTCGGCCTGGGCGCCGTCGCCGCGAGCGCGGTGTGGTTCGGCGCGCTGGGTTTCGGCGCCCGCCGGCTGGCGGGACTGTTCGCCTCGCCGCGCACGTGGCGCATCCTCGACGCCGTCATCGCCGTCACGATGATCGCGTTGGGGATCTCGCTCGCGGTGACGTGACCCGTTCAGACGGCCGGGCCCAGCCCGTCGAGCACCGCCCGGCGGGAGGCCCGCACGTGCTCGCGCATCACGCGCTCGGCACTGTCACCGTCCTTGGCCACGATCAGGTCCAGCACGTGGTGATGCTCGCGGTCGGACTGCAGGGGCCTACCCGGTTGGCTCAGCGACGTGTTGACCAGACGGGCGTAGGCCAACTGGTTCATCAGCATCCGGTAGTGCGCTTCGAGCTTCGTGTTGTCCGCACCCGAGATCAGCAGGTCGTGGAACTCGGCGACCAGCTCGGCGTAGCGCGTCTTGTCGTCGGCCGCCACCGCGAGATCGGACTGGCGCAGGTTCTCCTCGAGCCGGTCCACGTGCGGGACGCGGCCGCGCTGCGCCAACAGCCTGGCCGCCGCACCCTCCAACAGCTCCTTCATCTCGAACAGTTCCATGATCTCGCGACGCGAGGGCGTGGTCACGAACGTGCCCACGCGGGGCCGGATCTCGATGAGTCCCTCGGTCTGCAACTGCTTGAACGTCTCGCGCACCGGGGTGCGGGACACCCCGAACTCGTCGGCGATCGCGATCTCGGAGATGTTCACGCCCGGCTGGATGTCCCCGGCGATGATGCGCCTGCGGATCTCGTCGACCAGCCGCGCCTGGATCGACCCGTTTCGCGAACCCGCCGCCGCGCCCATCGCCGTCCCTCCGATCACCCGAGTTCCACGAGATTACCGCCGTCGAAGAACCGTCCGGCCGCGTAGACCATCGGGTGCGTCTCGAAGGCCTCGGCGTGCACCACGCGACACATGAACACCGTGTGGGTGCTGGCCTGCAGGCGTTCCCGGATCTCCACCTCCATCACCGCCGCACTGCGCGCCAGCAGCGGGCTGCCGCACGGGCCCGGTGACCAGTCCAGGCCGGAGAACTTGTCGTCGGACTTCGTCGCGAACCGCCGCACCACGTCGAGTTGGTCGACCGACAGGATGTTGATCGCCAGATGGGTTGCGGGAAACAGACAGTCGTGCGTCGACGACGAGTGCTGCACCGCGACCATCACCGTCGGCGGCTCCAGCGAGATGCTGGCGAACGCGTTGACCGCCAACCCCTTCGGAGTGCCGGTCGGCGTGCCGGGAACCATGGTGGTGACCACGGTGACCCCGGTGACGAACTGGCGGTTGACGCGTTTCATCACGTCCAGATCGGGCTGGACTCGCGTGTCGGACATCGGAACCCCTCAGTGATCCTGGCCGACCGAGATGATGCCGAGCGCGCTGAGCAGCGTGTGCGGATCCCAGGTGACGAACTCCTCGACGACGACGTCGCCGTCGAACCGGGCGAACGTCGCCCCGCTGACCTCCACGCGACGCTTCGTGGCGGGAACCCCGAGGAAGGAGTGCGCGTGGTTGCCGGTGCTGTGCCACCGCACCGCGGCCCGGTCACCCTCCACCACCACGTCGTCGACGACGGTCAGCAGGTCCGGAAACGCCGACCGCGTCGCGGTGATGGAGGCCTTGAACTCGTCGCGGGTCTGCACGGCACCCGCGCTGCCGACACGGCGGTACTCGGGGCTCAACAGGCCGTCGAGCGAGTCGACGTCACCGCGGTCCCACGCGGCCTGCCACGCCTCGACGATGCGGGCCCGGCGCGCGTCCCCGGCGGAATGCTCAGACATGACTCTTCCTCTCTGCGACGGGAGCGGCGACGGCGCCGCCGTCGAGCACGGTCTTCTTGCGGTGCCACAGCGGCGGCAACCGGTAGGTGGCGAGGTAGGCGACGGCGCCCACGCCGAACCCGACGAAGTACGACAGGTCACCCCACTCGGGATGCGCGGCGGCGACCGGTCCGACGAAGAACGACAGGTTCCAGAACAGGGCCGACACCGCGGCTCCGACGATCCACGCGACGAACCCCCACTCCAGTACCCGGCCGGAGTCGTACAGCTCGGCGATCCGGGCCCGGTCGTGGCGTCGGCCGAACACGTAGTCCAGCAGCAGCACCGCGCCGAAGGGGGCGATGAGGTAGGCGCCGACGAACAGGAACGTCTTGAACTTGGCCTCGAAACCCTCGCCGCCCCAGAGGCTGATGAGATACGCCGCGGCACAGATGAAGACGACCGCGGTGCGCCTGCTCACCGGGATGCGCAGCGTCTGCACCGAGATGGCGCCGCCGTAGACGTTCAGGAAGTTCTGCGAGAACGACGAGATCAGCACCACCAGCAGGGCGGGCGCGTAGAACGGGCCGGTGAGCCGGACCAGTGCCTCGATGGGGCTCTCGCCGGTGAGCGCGGAGCTGCCCAGCAGGGCCCCGGCGATGCCCAGCCAGGACAGCGACAGGAAGTTCCCGGCGAACGTCCACACGCCCGTGGCACGGTTGACGTGGTCCTCGTCGGGCAGGTAGCGCGAGTAGTCCGAGGCGAAGGGCCACCACGCGATGAGGAACGACAGGAAGAAGCCGGCGAAGGTGATCCAACCGCCGATGCCGCCGATCCAGTAGGGCGCGCTGGGGTTGGTCTGGAAGCCGCCCTGCCAACCCCGCGTCACCGACACGACCGTGATCATGAGGAAGCCGAAGAACAGGACGACGGCCAGGATGCGCTCCAGGTAGTGGATCATGTTGTAGCCGAAGATGGCGACGACCAGCTGGATGCTCACCAGTGCCAGCGCTCCCAGCCAGAACGGGATCGCGGGCACCAGCGCCTCCAGCGCCTGCGCCCCGAGGATCACCGTGACCGACGCCCACCCGATGCCGGCGAACACGTTGACGTACGCGACCGGGATGAAGTTGCCGAAGAAGCCCAGGGGGCCGCGCGCCTGGATCTGCTGCGCCACCCCGAGGCGCCCACCCATGCGGGACAGCACGCCCATCACGACGGCGCCGACGAACGAACCCGCGACGATCGCGGTGACCGAGGCCGTCAGCGACAGCCCGTAGCTCACGGCGAGGAAGCCGAGCACCATGATCGGGAAGTTCATGCCTGCGGCGAACCAGATGAAGAACTGCGAGATCGGCTTGCCGTGCCGTTCCGAATCGGGGATCGCGTCCACGCCGTACGGCTCGATGGCGGCGATCTTGTCGCGGTAGTGGAAGTCGGGGGCGGGCTCGCCGGTCGACGCTCGGGAGATGTCCTCTTGCATACAACAGAATGTAAGAGCGGTCACACCAAAAGTCAACGGGTGCCGTGGGGCATGACGATGACGGCGCGCCCCGATTCGCGGATCTCGCCAGTAACGCCACGTCAGAGCCCCAGCAGGCTTGCGCGACGTAGACGGACCTTGACCATCACCAGGCAGCGGCCTATCGTCTGTTGCATGCAAGCGTTGCCCTCTGATTCGCCGCACATCGGCCTACGCAAGGTGGTGGTCCACCGCGAGACCGTCGTCAGCGAGGCCGGCGCGCACCTCCTGCGCCCCGCCGTCCAGGCAAGCGTCGCCGCGGTGATCCGCAACCCGTGGCTCGGCACCGGGCCCACCCACGACCTCGGCGCCGAAACGGCGCGCATCGCCCCGGTGCTGGCACGTCTGCTCAGCGAACGCCTCCTGGACACCCTCGGCGGCCCCGACGCGGTCGAGGCGTTCGGCAAGGCGGCCATCGTCGGCACCGCAGGCGAGATCGAGCACGGTGGCGCACTGATCCACACGCCCTACTTCGGCAACCTGATGCGCGAGTTCCTCGACGGCACCTCGATCATCTGCTTCGCCGACGCGCGCGCCGACGCCGGCGCCACCCTGGTGGTGCCGCTGTGGCACAAGACGCAGGCCGCCACCCGCAGCCACTACCAGACCACCACGACCCGGGTGGCCGACGGACCACGCGCCGACGAGATCGTCATCGTCGCCGCCGCAGCCACCGGCCCCCGCCCCCACCCCCGCATCGGGGACCGCACCACCGATCCCGCCGTCACGTCGAAGAACCTGGAGAGCGTGCTGTCATGAAGGTCCGCAAGATCGTCACCATCGTCGAGGAGATCCGTACCGAGGGCGGCCGCGAGGTGTTCCCCGCGGCCCGCGTCGCCGTGGTCGCCGTCGTCATCGAGAACCCCTGGGCTGGAATGGGATTCGTGGACGACCTGGGTCCGGGCATCAGCGCCAACGCCTCCGACCTGGGTGCCCTGCTGGCACCGCAGGTGATCGAGGCGCTCGAGGCCGCCCCCGAGGCATACGGCAAGGCCGCCATCGTCGGCCTCGACGGCGAGATCGAACACGGTTCCGGCCTGATCCACACGCTGCAGTTCGGCGACCACTTCCGCAAGGCCGCCGACGCCACCACGCTGCTGCCCGCCGTCGAGAAGCGTGGCCCCGCGGGCGTGGTGTTCGACATCCCGCTCAAGCACATCACCGACGCCACGATCCGCTCGCACCACCAGAGCGTCGAGGTGCGCATCGCCGACGCACCCCACGCCGACGAGATCGTGGTGGCCCTGGCCGCCGCAGCGCAGGGGCGGCCCCAGCAGCGCCTGGCCCCACTGGCCACCGAGCAGTAGACCCATGACCACCCCGACGCTGGTACTCCTGCACGGAGTGGGCCTGGACCACTCCGTGTGGGACCCGGTGCGTGCCAGGATGTCCGGTGACGCCCACGTCGTCGCCCCGGATCTGCCCGGACACGGTGCCCGTCCCCCCGTCGGGCCCGTCACGCTGGCCGAGTTGGCCGCCGACGTCGCCCACGACGTCCCGCCCGGCGCACATCTCGTCGGCTTCTCCCTCGGCGCCCTCGTTGCGCAGTACCTCGCCGTGCACCGCCCGGACCTCGTCGCCTCGCTGGTGTCGGTCAGCTCGGTGTGCCGCCGCACCCCCGACGAGCGGGCGGCGGTCCTGGCCCGCCTCGCGGGCGCCGAACGCGACTTCCCGGCGAGCGTCACCGCCTCGCTGCACCGCTGGTTCGACGGCGCCGACGTCGCCCCCGACGTCGTCGAGCACACCCGCTCGGTGCTGCTGGCCAACGATCCCGAGAGCTTCACCCACTGCTACCGCGTCTTCGCGACCGCCGACGCCGAGATCGGCGACCGACTCGGCGACATCCGCGTGCCCGCCCTGGCCATCACCGGACGAGACGACCCCGGATCCACCCCGGAGATGAGCGCCCGGCTCGCCGCCGCCATCCCCGACTGCGACGTCACCGTCGTCGCGGATGCCCGTCACATGCTGCCGGTGCAGCGGCCCGACGCCCTCGCCCGTGCCCTGTCCACCTTCTACGGGAGATTCGCCCATGTCTGACCGTCCGACGCTGCAGCACTTCATCGCAGGCAAGCCCGTCGAACCCGTGGCGGGTGACTACTTCGAGAGCACCAACCCCGCCACCCGCGAGGTGCTCTACGACGCCGCGCGGGGCACCGCCGCCGACGTCGACGCCGCGGTCACGTCGGCCCGGGCGGCCTTCGACGACCCCCGCTGGCGCGATCTCAGCCAGACCAAGCGTGGCCACCTGCTGCGTAAGCTCGGCGACCTGGTAGCCGACAACGCCGAGGAATTGGCGCGCTCCGAGTCGCTGGACAACGGAAAGCTGTTGCGCGAGATGCGCGGTCAGCTGGCCACCCTGCCGGAGTACTACTACTTCTACGCCGGCCTCGCCGACAAGATCAACGGCGACGTGATCCCCACCTCGGATCGTCGCGTGCTGAACTACACCACGCGCGAACCGCTCGGCGTCGTCGGCGCCATCACGCCGTGGAACTCGCCCCTGACGCTGACCACCAGCAAGCTGGCACCCGCTCTGTGCGTGGGCAACACCGTCGTGATCAAGCCGTCGGAGTACACGTCGGCGACCGTGCTCCGCCTGGCCGAGTTGGTGATCGAGGCCGGCTTCCCACCCGGCGCCGTCAACGTCGTCACCGGGTTCGGCGCGGAAGCCGGGCAAGCGCTCGTCGACCATCGCGGTCTGGCCAAGATCTCGTTCACCGGCAGCACCGCCACCGGCGCGCGCATCGCGTCGGCCGCCGCGGGCCGGTTCATCGGTGCCACGCTGGAATTGGGCGGCAAGTCGCCGAACATCGTGTTCGACGACGCCGACGTCGCCAACGCGGCCACCGGCGTCGTCGCAGGCATCTTCGCCGCCGCGGGCCAGACGTGCATCGCGGGCAGCCGGGTGTTCGCCCACCGCAATGTGTACGACGAACTGCTGCAACGGGTCACCGACCGCGCCCGCAGCATCCGCATCGGCGACCCCCTGGACGACACCACCGAGCTGGGCCCCCTGGCCTTCGCCGACCAGCGTGACAAGGTGGCCTCCTACGTCGACCTCGGCCGCGCGGAGGGGGCGCGGGTGCTCACCGGTGGCCGCTCCACCGACGCCGGCCTCGGCGGCTACTTCTACGAGCCGACGGTGCTGGTGGACGTGCACAACGACATGCGGGTCGTGCGTGAGGAGATCTTCGGCCCCGTCGCGGCGATCATGCCGTTCGACGACGAGGACGAGGTGGTGCGACTGGCCAACGACACCGACTACGGCCTGGCGGCAGGCATCTGGACGGCGAATCTCGCACGGGCGCATCGGGTCGCCGGTCGACTGGAGGCCGGCACCGTGTGGGTCAACACCTACCGCGCCATGTCACCGATGTCGCCGCGGCAGGGCTTCAAGAGCAGCGGCGTCGGCATCGAGCACGGCACCGAGACCATCCGCGACTACACCCGGCTCAAGAGCGTGTGGATCAACACCGACGAGGGACCGGTGCCGGATCCCTTCGTGATGAGGAGCTGAGATGCCCAACGTCGAGATCGCCATCGGGGCAGGCCGGTCCGCCGAGCAGCTGCGCACCCTGATGCGCGAGGTGCACCAGGCGGTACTGCGCAGCGTCGACACCGCCCCGCAGAACATCCGAGTCGTCATCCGCGAAGTACCCCGAAGCCATTGGGCCACCGGCGATCTGACACTCGCCGAATGGGACGCCCAGAACCGATCCGAGGAGCAGTCATGAGATTCTCGTTGTTCGTTCACATGGAGCGCTGGGACGACTCCGTCAGCCACCGAGAGCTGTTCGAGGACCTCGCCGAGTTGACGCTGCTGGCCGAGGCCGGCGGGTTCGGCACGGTGTGGATCGGCGAGCACCACGCCATGGAGTACACCATCTCGCCGAGCCCCATGCCGCTGCTCGCCTACCTGGCGGGCAAGACCAGCACCATCCGGCTCGGTGCGGGCACCATCATCGCGCCGTTCTGGCACCCGCTGCGCGCCGCAGGCGAGACCGCCCTGCTCGACGTCATCAGCAACGGCCGCGCCGAGATCGGAATTGCGCGCGGCGCATATCAATTCGAGTTCGACCGGCTGGCCGACGGACTGCCCGCCACCGACGGCGGCAAGCATCTGCGCGAACTGGTCCCCGCCGTGCGTCGCCTGTGGCAGGGCGACTACGCCCACGACGGTGACATCTGGCGGTTCCCCACGTCGACCAGCGTCCCCAAGCCGATCCAGCAGCCCACTCCCCCGATGTGGGTGGCGGCCCGCGATCCCGCATCCCACGACTTCGCGGTGGCGCAGGGATGCAACGTCATGGTGACGCCGCTGATGAAGGGCGACGAGGAAGTGGTGGACCTCAAGCGCAAGTTCGACACCGCCGTCGGCGATCACCCCGAGGTGCCGCGCCCCGAGATCATGGTGCTGCGCCACACGCACGTGCACGCCGCCGAGGATCCGGACGGCTGGCGCCCTGCCGCAGCCGCGATCTCACGGTTCTACCGGACGTTCGACGCCTGGTTCGGCAACAAGACCACCCCGGTGGACGGATTCCTGGAGCCGAGCCCCGAGTCGAAGTTCTCCGGGCGCCCCGAATTCGAGCTGGAGTCGCTGCACCGCACCGCGATGATCGGCACGCCCGAGGAAGTCATCGAACGCCTGCGCTTCTACCAGGAGCTGGGCATCGACGAGTTCAGCTTCTGGTGTGACAACGGGTTGTCGCACGAGGAGAAGCGCGCGTCGCTCGAACTGTTCATCAAGGACGTGATCCCGGCCTTCCAGTGACCGGGCGGCAGACAGGACATCCCATGGCCATTCGCATCAGCGCCGCCGACCTGCGCGAGGCGCAGCGCACCTCGGCGGCGATCCGTGACGCCGCGGCAGAGCGGGGCGAGCCCGCACCCGAGATCCTGCTGGACGTCGAGGTGGTCGTCGAACGCGACGTCGCGGCGGCGTTCGCGGCAGCAGGCGACCTGGGGCCGGGCGTGCGGTACGTGGGCACCCCCCGCGGCCTGGCCGGCCTGATCGCCGACGTGCGACGCCTGGGCATCGCCGACGGCGTGGTCCTGGTGACGCCGTCGCGCGAGCACGTCGAGGACCTCATGCTCGCAGAACTCTGTCCGGGCCTGGCGTTGTCCGCCTGACGAGTGGGAATCTGACGACGCCTTTCGGCCCTCGAGCGTCGCCGGATTCCCACTCGGCGCTCGTGGATGGAGCGCGCACTGGGGATGACCGGGCACCGGGACGCCCGCGGCGTCGGACGCGGGTGTCAGCGTCGGCGTGTGATCCGAACACCGTTCGTCGCGGTCGAGGCCGTGGCCTCGGGAATACTGAGCGAACGCGGCGTGCGTCGCGACTACGTCGCGCTGTATCCGGGCGTCTACGTACCGAGGAGCCCGGCGCCCACCGCGGCGATCCGGGCCGAGGCCGCCTGGCTGTGGTCCAAGCGGCGCGGCGTGCTCGCCGGTCGCTCCGCCGCCGCCCTGTTGGGGACCAAGTGGGTCGACGGCCATCACCCGGCCGAGCTGATCCACGTGAATCGCAAGGCGCCACCGCTGTTGACCGTGCGCGAGGAGACCCTCGCTTCCGGGGAGACCTGCCGGGTGCGCGGTATGACCGTGACGACGCCGACCCGCACGGCATTCGACGTCGGTCGTCATGCCCCCACCCGCGACGAGGCCGTGCAGCGACTCGACGCGCTGGCTCGCGCGACGGGTTTCCGCGCGGCCGACGTCCACGAACTCGCGGCCAGGCATCGCGGCGTCCGCGGGCTGGCCCAACTGCGCGCGGCCCTACCGCTGGTCGACGGGGGAGCGGAATCACCGCAGGAGACCCTCGCGCGGCTCGCCCTCGTCGACGCGGGATTGCCCGCGCCCGAGACCCAGGTGAACGTCTACGACCGGCGGCGGAACTTCGTCGCCCGCCTCGACATGGCGTACCGCGACCTCCAGGTCGGCATCGAATATGACGGTCCGCAGCACTGGGAGGACCCGGCCATTCGGCAGCGCGACATCGACAAGACGTACGCGTTCGCCGCGCTGGATTGGCTGGTGATCAGGGTCAGCCGCGACCTCCTGCGCAACGCAAGGCCACGTATGTCGAGAGGGTGCGGATCGCCATGGCCGGACGCGACCCGAGCCTGGCCCGAGTGGGAATCTGACGACGCGTTGGGACCCGAAAGCGTCGCCAGATTCCCACTCGGGAGATTGGCCAAAGCCCCGGGGCGCCGTCGCCGTCGTGTTCGCCCACGTGGATCCGCGACGACGATTAGTCTCGGCCCGTGACCCCCAACTGGTCGCGGCGCAGTTTCCTGGCCCTCTCCGCGGGCACGGCGCTGCTGGCCGCTGCGGGCTGCGGCAAGACTGAACCCGGCGCCGTCGCCTCGGACGGATCGGTGACCATCACGCATGCCTTCGGTGAGACGAGGATCCCCGGACCGCCGAAACGGGTCGTCAGTGCCGGGTTCACCGAGCAGGACGACCTGTTGGCGCTCGGGGTGGTCCCCGTCGCGGTGACGGACTGGTACGGCGGGCAACCGTTCGCGACCTGGCCGTGGGCGCTGCCCCGGCTGGGCACCGCACAGCCCGTCGTGCTGAGCCTGAACGACGGCATTCAGGTGGACCAGATCGCCTCGCTCACACCGGATCTCATCGTCGCGATCAATGCCGGGCTGGACGCGGACACGTACGCCCGGCTGTCGGCGATCGCGCCGACGGTCGCCCAAGCCGGCGCGGATCCGTTCTTCGAGCCATGGCAGACCCAGGCCGCGACCATCGGCCAGGCGGTGTTCCAGGCCGACAAGATGCGCGACGCCGTCAAGGCCGTCGACGATCGCTTCACCACCGCAGGCAAGAACACCCCCGCGTTGTCCGGCAAGAAGGTGTACGTGGTGCGCGGGACGTTCGAGGCGGACGACGCGGTGATCACGCCCGCCGGACCCCGCACCCAGTACCTCGAGCAGATGGGTCTCGTGGTGCCCGACGGCGTCGGACGGTACGTCGACGGCGACGTGGCCTACGTGCCGCGGGACCGCATGGCCGAGGTGCTCGACGACGCCGACGCACTCATCTGGACCACCGAGGACGACGGTCAGACCGCGGCGCTGCTCGCCGATCCCGCCTTCGCCGCGCTGAAGGCCACCAAGACCAACCGCAACGTGCTCACCGACCCCGAACTCGCAGGCGCCATGGCCTTCGGCACGGTGCTCTCCTACCCGGTGGTGGCCGACCGGCTGCCACCCCTGCTGGCGCGCGCGCTGACGTGACGGCCTGAGAGGATGTCCGGGTGACAGACCACCTGGACTCCGCGGGCCGACTGGATGCCGCCGACCGCCCCACGTTCGCGCAAGTCGGCTCGGCCTACTATCCGGTGCTGGTCGCGGTGTTCACCGCCCTGGTGATCATCTCCAACGTCACCGCCACCAAGGGCGTCGCCTTCGGCCCGATCATCACCGACGGCGGGTTCATCGTCTTCCCGCTGACCTACGTCATCGGTGACGTCCTCGCCGAGGTCTACGGCTTCAAGGCCGCCCGGCGCGCGATCATCCTGGGCTTCTCGATGAACATCCTGGCGGCGCTGGCCTTCTGGGCCACGGTGTACCTGCCCGCCGCCGACTTCTACCCCAATCAGGAGCACCTGGCCAACGTCGTGGGCTCCTACACCCAGCTCATCATCGCCGGCCTCGCGGGCTTCATCGTCGGGCAGACGCTGAACGCCTGGACCGTGGTCGCCATCAAGGAGCGCACCAAGGAGAAGCACCTGTGGGCGCGCCTGGTCGGTTCCACGTTCGTGGGCCAGCTCGGCGACACGCTGGTGTTCTGCGCGATCGCCGCGGCCGCGATCGGCATCACGACGTTCAAGGACTTCGTCGTCTACACGGCGCTGGGCTGGATCTACAAGACCGCGGTCGAGGTGGTCATGCTGCCGATCACCTACCGCGTGATCGCCGCGATCAAGCGGCGCGAACCCACCTACGAATTGGCCGCCTGAGCCGCTTCTGAAGAGTCCTTAAGGCTCCTCTGGCGAGGCACTAAAGCCCCTGGCGAACGTTGCTACCCGTCGGTAGCTTGAGGCCATGACAGCCACGATCCACGCGGCAGGCGACACCGTGAGCGGCCGCGCCACCGGCGGTTCCGCCGGGCCCGTGCACGATTACGGCGAGCACGCGCTGCTGCTGGAGTTCGACGACACCTCCGAGGTGCTCGCGTGGACGACCGCGGTGCGCGAGGCCGAGATCCCCGGCGTGCTCGACGTCGTCCCCGCATCGCGAACGGTACTGGTCACGCTGTCGGAGATACGTCACCGAGAGCCCGCGCGGCGCCGCCTGGCGGCGCTGCGCGTCGACGCCGCAGCGCGCGCGCACCAGCCGCCCGCCGACGACCGGGTGGACGTGGAACTGGACGTGGTCTACGACGGTCCCGATCTCGACGAGGTGGCCCGGATGACCGGCCTGTCCGCCGACGAGGTGGTGGCCGCCCACACCGCCACGCCCGTGCGCGTCGGGTTCGGAGGGTTTGCCCCCGGGTTCGCCTACCTGGTGGGCGGCGATTCCCGGCTGCACGTCCCGCGCCGCGCCGAACCGCGGACCCGGGTACCGCAGGGTGCGGTGGGTCTGGCCGGCGAGTTCAGCGGCGTCTACCCCCGCGAGACGCCGGGCGGGTGGCAGCTCATCGGGCGCACCGACGCCGTGCTGTGGGACGTCGACCGACCCCTGCCCGCGCTGCTGGTGCCGGGCAACTGGGTGCGATTCCGGGCGATCGGCTGAGGTGACGGTGATGATCACCCTGGAGATCCTCGAGACCGGTCCGCTGGCCCTCGTCGAAGACCTCGGCAGGCCCGGCCATGCGCACCTGGGCGTGACGCGGTCGGGAGCGGCCGACCGGCGTTCGCACACGCTGGCCAATCGCCTGGTGGCCAATGCTCCCGACCTCGCGACCGTCGAGGTGACGTTCGGCGGGTTCTCCGCACGGGTTCACGGTGGCGACGTCGCGATCGCGGTCACGGGCGCCGACGCCGATCCGTCGGTGAACGGGAAACCGTTCGGCACCAACAGCGTCGTGCACGTCCACGACGGGCAGGTGATCTCGCTGGGGGCCCCGCGCACCGGACTGCGCAGCTACGTCGCCGTCCGCGGCGGCATCGCCGTCGACGCGATCCTGGGGTCCCGCAGCTATGACGTGATGTCGGACATCGGGCCGCGCCCGCTTCGCCCCGGTGACGTGGTCCGCGTCGGCGAGCACACCGGGGACATGCCCGAGTGGGACCAGGCGCCCGTCGCCGCCCTCGGCGACGACGTCGTGGAACTCAACGTCGTGCCCGGACCCCGCGACGACTGGTTCACCGAACCCGACCGCCTGGTGCACACCGACTGGGTGGCCACCGACCGCAGCGACCGGGTGGGCATGCGACTGTCGGGACGACCCCTGCATCTGCGCTCCCAGGATCGCCAGCTGCCCAGCGAAGGGGCCACCCGCGGCTCGATTCAGGTGCCGCCCAACGGTTTGCCGGTGATCCTCGGACCCGACCACCCGGTCACCGGCGGGTATCCCGTGATCGGCGTGCTCGTCGACGTCGACATCGACCGGGCGGCTCAGATCCGTCCCGGGCAACAGGTGCGGTTCCACTGGTCGCGGCCGCGGCACCCCGTGCACGCCTGACCCCGCCTGGCGAGGCCGCTCGGCTGGTAGAACTCAAGGGGTGTACACCGCGCGCCTGGTCCACACGTCCGATCTCGACGGTGAGACCCGCGAGGGTGCCCGGCGCATGGTCGTCGACGCCTTCGACGGCTCCGAGGTGGACTTCACCGACGCCGACTGGGAGCACGCCCTCGGGGGCATGCATGCGTTGATCCAGCATCACGGCGCCCTGATCGCGCACGGTGCGGTGGTTCAGCGGCGGATGTTGCACGCCGGCTACCCGTTACGGTGCGGGTACTTGGAAGCCGTTGCGGTGCGCGAGGACTGGCGCGGCCGCGGATTGGCGACGGCGGTACTGGACGCACTGGAGCAGGTGTTGCGCGGCGCCTACCAGCTGGGCGCACTGTCCGCGTCGGAGGCGGGACGGCCGCTGTACGTGGCGCGCGGCTGGCTGCCCTGGCGGGGCCCGACGGCGGTCCTGACCCCCGACGGCCTCGTGCGCACGCCCGACGACGACGGGACCCTCTACGTGCTGCCGATCGCCCTGCCCGGCGGGGTCGGGTTGGACACCGCAGGGGAAATCGCCTGCGACTTCCGCGCCGGGGACGTCTGGTAACCGCGAGTAGACACGAACGTGCACGCCCTCCTGGGCTTTCGCGGACAGTTGCGTCTGCTCGCGGGAGGGAGCGTGCACCTCACGCGGACTCCGGATCGGCGGTGAGGGGAAGTTCACGGCGCGACGTGCCACGACACCGCCGCGCAATGGCCGAGTAACGACCCCGAAACACGGCTTGCCAACACTGGCGGGCATGGACGAGTCGGACTGGGGGCCGCTGACGGGGTTCCGCGTGGCGGTGACCTCGGCCCGCCGCGCCGAGGAGCTGGGCACCCTGCTGACCCGTCGCGGCGCACGCGTGACCAGCGCCGCGGCCATCACCATGGTGCCCCTGCCCGACGACGACGAGCTGCGCGCACACACCGAGGCACTGATCGCGACGCCACCCGACGTGGTGGTCGCGACCACCGGCATCGGGTTCCGCGGCTGGATCGCCGCCGCCGACGGCTGGGGTCTGGCCGCGGACCTGACCGACGCGCTCGCCAAGGCGCGCATCGTCTCGCGCGGCCCCAAGGCAACCGGCGCGCTGCGGGCCGCCGGGCTGCCGGAGGAGTGGTCCCCGGAATCCGAGTCGTCGCGCGACGTGCTCGAGTACCTGCGCGCGGGCGGTATCGGCGGGACGCGCATCGCCGTCCAGCTGCACGGTGCCACCGACGAGTGGGACCCGTTCCCGGAGTTCGTCGACGAGATGCGGGCCGCGGGCGCCGACGTCGTCCCCATCCGCGTCTACCGGTGGCGACCCCCGCCCCGCGGCGGTGCCTTCGACCAGCTGGTACGCGACCTCGCCGACCACGAGTTCGACGCCGTGAGCTTCACGTCGGCCCCCGCGGTGGCGTCGGTCCTGATGCGGGCCGGCGAACTGGGCATCGAGACCGAGTTGCTGGATGCGCTGCGCACCGACACCCACGCCATGTGCGTCGGCCCCGTGACGGCCCGTCCGCTGGCGCGGCTGGGGGTGCCGACGTCGGCTCCCGAGCGCATGCGGCTGGGAGCCCTGGCCCGGCACATCACCGACGAACTGCCGGTCCTGCGGTCGCGCACCGTGCGCGTGGCCGGCCACCGCCTGGACATCCGCGGCACCTGCGTGCTGGTGGACGGCGCCGTCAAGGAGCTGTCGCCCGCAGGCATGGCGACCCTGCGCGCGCTGGCGCACCGCCCCGGGACGGTGGTGTCGCGCACCGACCTGCTGCGCGCGCTGCCCGGTTCCGGAACCGACACCCACGCCGTCGAGACCGCCGTACTTCGGCTGCGAAATGCGCTCGGCGACAAGAACATCGTGACGACCGTGGTCAAGCGCGGTTACCGTCTGGCCATCGACGAGAACCGCGACGAGAACATCGACGAGGAGACCCGATGAACGCCGTCCTGGTGGCCCACGGCACCCGCAAGCGCACCGGCGTCGCGATGGTGACGGCGCTGGCCGACCGCGTCGCCGACGCCCTGCGGCGCCCGGTGCACACGGCGTTCGTCGACGTCGTCGGGCCGACGCCCACCGACGTGCTGGCCACGCTGCCCTCCGGTCCCACGGTGCTGGTGCCGGCGTTCCTGGCGCGCGGTTACCACGTGCGCGTCGACATCCCGGCCCACGTCGACGCCGCCGCACGACCCGACGTGGTGGTCACCGAGGCGCTGGGCCCGTCACCGCAGCTCACCCGCGTGCTCACCGACCGGCTGCTCGAACGTGGTTGGCGCCCTGGTGATGCCGTGGTGCTCGCCGCGGCGGGGACCTCCGACGGCGGTGCGCAACGCGATCTGCGCATCACCGCGGCGCTGCTGTCGGCGGCGCTCGGCGAGCGCGTCGAGTTGGCGTACGCGGCCACCGGAACCCCACGCGTCGCCGACACCGTCGCCGCACTGCGGGTCTCCGGCGCGCGCCGCGTGGTGGTGGCGTCCTACCTGCTGGCCGACGGGCTGTTCCAGGACCGGCTGCACGCCTCGGGGGCCGATCTGGTGGCGGCACCGCTGGGGCTGCATCCCGGTGTCGTCCGACTGGTGGCCAACCGCTTCCGGCGGGCCGTGCTACCGGTGGCGGCGTGAGACCCGATCGGGCCTAGGTACGTCTAGGCCGCCACCTGCACGTCGCCGTCGGCGTTGACGCGGACGCGGTACACCGGAATCGACACCGTCGGATCGTCGAGGCACACCCCGTCGTCCAGGGCGAAGGCCTGCTTCTTGAGGGGCGTCTGCACGCATACCCGGCCGCCTCGGTCACCGACGATGCCGCGCGACATCACGGCCGCACCCGAGAACGGATCCAGGTTGCCCACGGCGTACACGGCGCCGTCGTCGAGCCGGAACACCGCGGCCTGTGCGCCGTCGGGCAACAGCACGCCGACGCCCCGGAAGGGTTGCAGGAAGTCGAAGCGGCACACCGTGATCCATGCGTCCACGGCGCTGCGTTGGTCCACCAGCGTCATCGGATCTCCTGTCGTGCGGGAACGGTGGGCATGCCCACGTGGGTGATCATGGGCACCTTGCGGCCGTTGCGGGTCTCGAACTCGACGGTGGGGTCCGGTGCGCCCGGCGCGTTGACGAACGACACGAACCGCGCCAGCTTGTCCGGATCCTCCAGCACGCCCTTCCACTCGCAGGCGTATCCGGCGACGTGTCGTTCCATGGCTGCCTCGAATTCCGCTGCCAGGCCCAGCGAGTCGTGACACACGACGTCACGCAGATGGTCGATGCCGCCGTCGAGCGACTCGACCCACGGCGCCGTCCGCTGCAACCGGTCGGCGGTACGCACGTAGAACATCAGGAAGCGGTCGATGTAGCGGACCAGCGTCTCGTCGTCGAGATCTCCGGCGAGCAGCTGCGCGTGCCGCGGCGTCATGCCGCCGTTGCCGCCGACGTAGAGGTTCCACCCGGTCTCGGTGGCGATGACGCCGACGTCCTTGCCGCGCGCCTCGGCGCACTCACGCGCGCAGCCCGAGACACCCATCTTGATCTTGTGCGGGGCGCGCAGGCCGCGGTAGCGCAGTTCGAGGTCGATGGCCATCTGCACCGAGTCCTGCTGGCCGTAGCGGCACCAGTCACTGCCGACGCAACTCTTCACCGTGCGCAGCGACTTGCCGTACGCCTGACCGGATTCCATGCCGCCGTCGACCAGGCGGCGCCAGATCTGCGGCAGCTGGTCGACCGTCGCACCGAACATGTCGATGCGCTGCCCCCCGGTGATCTTGGTGTAGAGACCGAAGTCGCGCGCGATCTCACCGATGAGGATCAGGTGCTCCGGCGTGATGTCCCCGCCGGGCACGCGCGGCACCACCGAGTAGCTGCCGTTGCGCTGGATGTTGGCCAGGAAGTGATCGTTGGAGTCCTGCAGCGAGGCGGCCTCACCGTCGAGGACGTGGTCCGACGACGTCGACGCGAGGATCGACGCGACCACGGGTTTGCAGACGTCGCATCCCTTCCCACGGCCGTACCGCTCGATCAGCCCGGAGAACGTGCGGATCTCGGTGGCACCGATGATCTCGAACAGCTCGGCGCGTGACTGGCCGAAGTGCTCGCACAGCGCCTTGCTCTGCTCGACGCCCTCGGCCTCCAGGAGTTGCTTCAACAGCGGGACGCACGAGCCGCACGACGTGCCCGCGAGCGTGCACTTCTTCAGCCCCGGCACGTCGGTGCAGCCGCCGCAGATGGCCTCCTTGAGATCACCCTTGGTAACGTTGTTGCACGAGCAGATCTGCGCGATGTCCGGCAGCGCACCGACGCCCAGTGCGCCCGCGCCATCGCCGCCGGCCGGGGCGATGAGCGACAGCGGGTCCCCCGGCAGTTCGCTGGCGACCATCGGGCGCAGCACGCCGTACGCGGAGGCGTCACCCACCAGGATGCCGCCGAGCAGGGTCTTGGCGTCGTCGGAGAGCACCAGCTTGGCGTAGGTCTGCTTCACCGGGTCGTTGACGACGACGTCGAGGCTGCCGGGCGTATGGCCCTTGGCGTCACCGAAACTCGCGACGTCGACGCCGAGAAGCTTGAGCTTGGTGGACATGTCGGCCTCGCCGAACTCGGCCGCCCCGCCGAGCAGCCGGTCGGCGACCACCTCGGCGCTGGTGTATCCGGGACCCACCAGGCCGTAGCAGCGGCCGTCGATCGCAGCCACCTCGCCCACCGCGTAGATGGCGGGATCGCTGGTGACACAGCCCCGATCGGTCATGACACCGCCCCGCTGCGCCAGGTCGAGACCCGCCTCGCGGGCCAACTCGTCGCGTGGCCGCACACCGGCGGCGAAGATCACCACGCCCGCGTCGATGCTGGTGCCGTCGTTCAGCGTCACCCGCACCGCGTCGTTGGATCGCGACTTGCGCAGCGGCTCGTTCTTCTGGGCGGGCCGGATGTGCTCGGTGCTCACCCCGGTGTGCACCTCGATCCCCAGGCCGCGGATCATCCGGGTCAGCACGGCACCACCCGCCTCGTCGAGCTGCGCGGACATCAGGTGCGGTGACATCTCCAACACGTGGGTGTCCAAGCCGAAGGCGCGCAGGGCATTGGCGGCCTCCAGGCCCAGCAGACCGCCGCCGATCACCACGCCGACGGGCGTCTTCGTGGCCAACGCCGCCTGCGCACCCGCCCGGATGGCGTCCAGGTCGTCGAGGGTGCGGTAGACGTGGCACTGCGGCAGATCCCTGCCGGGCACCGGCGGCACGAACGCCGAGGAACCCGTGGCGAGCACCAGCGCGTCGTAGCCCATGGCCCGGCCGTCGGTGAGGGTGACGGTCTTGGCGTCCCGGTCGATGGCGCGCACGCGCGTGCCCAGGTGCAGGACCACCCCGTCGTCGCCGGCGTAGTCGTTGCCCGGCAACGCCAACCGGGACCGGTCCCAGTGCTCGGTGTAGCCGGTCAGGCCCACGCGGTCGTAGGCCGCGTCGGCTTCCTCGGAGAGCACCGTGACGCGCCAGGCGCCGTCGGCGTCCCGCGCGCGCAGCGCCTCCACGAAGCGGTGCCCCACCATGCCGTGTCCGACCACGACCACATGCTTGGCTGATTGCATACCCCAGCACGCTAGGAACTCGATATTGCCGTCGTGTCGCGTCGTGTGACACCGCCATCACGGTGTCCTCACGGCGCGGCGGGAACGCATGTGAGTCCGCTCCGGCCACCGCAGACGTAACACCGGCCCCGCCACACGCGATCACACCATCGACCCCATCCACCCCAGACGTCGCGGAGGACGCATGCCTCGACAGCCGACCCTGGGTGCCCTGGCGCTGGCCATCGCCCTCCTGCTCGGCGTCCTCGCCGGCACCGCACCCACCGCCACCGCGGCCCCCGCGGGCAAGGACTTCACCAAGCCCGCCATCGTGATCCTGGGTTACGGCCTGACGCCGGCGGGCACCATGCGCCCCATCCTCTACACCCGACTGCTCACCGGACTCGCGGTGGCGCAGATGTTTCCGCAGTCACCCATCATCGTGACGGGCGGCAACCCGAGAAACGGCGTCACCGAGGCGGCCGCCATGGCGGGCACGTTGCAACTCCTGGGCTTCCCCCGCGACCGCATCCTCGTCGAGGACCGCGCCAACAGCACCGTGCAGAACGCCCGGTTCTCGGTGCCGCTGGCCAAGAAGGCCGGGACCTCCGGGATCATCCTCGTCACGTCGTCCACGCACCAGGGCCGCGCGGACCAGAACTTCGCCGACGCCGGCGGCAACGTGCTGGCCACCGTCAGCTTCCCCGACGGCGATCCCGCCACCAACGTCGCGCAACTCGTCCGCGACGTGATCAGCCCGTTCACCTGAGCGGGACGCGCACCGGGACTCTGCCTCAGACGTGTCCGGCCGACCCCGCCGTCGTGGTGGGCGCGTACGGGTTGTAGATCGTCGTCGAGGTTTCCGGTGGCGTCCAATCACCCTGCGGCGCATCTTGGTTCGGCGGCGGCGGCCCCGGCGGCCCCGGCGGCGATACCGGGCCGTCCGGCTCGCTGGTCTGCGGGCGCGGTGCGGTGTACGACGTCGTGGGGTCCAGGGTCTTCAGCGTCGTCGACGTGGTCGCCTGCGACGTCGTCGGCGGTAGCGTCGGCAACTGCGCGGGATCCCGGGCGTCGTCGGACACTCGCACGACGGCCCACACCAGCAGGCCCGCCAGCAGGACGACGGCCACACCGGCGGTCCAGATCACCGCCTCGTGGTCGTGCCAGTCCCACGGTCGGTACGCGTCGTCGGGGTCGTCGGCCACCCGCGGGATGCTAGACGGGCCCACCCGCCACGAGGCAAATCACCGCCCCGCGCGGGTGGCCCACGTCACGCCGTCAGGCCCAGCGGCCCAGGATCTCGCGTGCCCGCTCGGTGAGCGCACCCTGCAGGAACGGCCCGAAGCTGATCCGTCCGACCCCCAGGGGGCCGAACGACGCGGGATCGTCCGAGGCAGGCAGCGCGATGGCGTTCACCGGAAGCGGCAGCGCCTCGGTCAACCGACGGTAGGTCTCGTCGTCGTGCCGACCCACCGGATACAGGCTGTCCGCACCGGCCTCGGCGGCCAGTTTCAGCCGCGCCACCGCACGGTCGAAGCGCGTGTCCGGGTCGCCGTCCTCCCGCAGGAACAGGTCGGTCCTGGCGTTGATCACCACGTGCACGCCTGCCGCGTCGGCCGCCTTGCGCAGGTCCGCGACCACGGCGGCGTGCTCGGAATCCGAGCGGATGCGCTTGCCCTCCCGGTGCACGGTGTCCTCGACGTTGAGACCCACGGCACCCGCCTCGAGCAGACCGTCGATCAGCCGCCGGCCGGACTCCCCGTACCCCGACTCCACGTCGACCGACACCGGCACCTCGACGGCCGAGGTGATCTGCGCGACGCGCGTGGTGAGTTCGTCGAACGTCATGCCCTCGCCGTCGGCCCGGCCGATCGAATCGGCGACGGGGTGGCTGCCGACGGTGAGCGCGGCGAATCCCGCCGCCACCGCCAGCGTCGCCGACCACGCGTCCCAAACGGTCGGCAAGACCACCGGCGCACCGGGCACGTGCAATGCCAGCAAGGTGTCGGCCCGCTGCACGAGATCCTGCTTGGACAACCCTTAACCTCCGCTTCGTATCGTGCCGCGAACGTGATTCGCGTCACTCTCAACATGGTGATGTGGCTAGCATCGGTTACGTAATGTGATTCCCGACACCCTTCAGCCCAAGGAGGTCACGTTGTCCACGACTACCGAACTCGCCGAACTGCACGAACTGATCGGCGGCCTGCGACGCTGCGTGTCCTCCCTCGCATCACGCTACGGGGATTCGCCCGCGATGCGCCGGATCGTCAACGACGCCGAGCGCATCAAGAACGACATCGACCGGCTCGACATCGACGCCGAGGAGTTGGAACTCGATCGCGGGTTGTCCCGCCACCACCACGTGGGCGAGAAGATCGGCATCCCGGACACCCAGTACGCCAGCGACTTCTGGCAGGACGTCGACGACGAGGGGCTCGGCGGGGTGCGCTAGGGCCATTCAGGCCCCGGGCACGCACGCACGGCACCGAGAACCGCACGCAGGACTACGACCGAAGTGAGGCACCGCCCGTGAGCGCACCCACCGACGACCGCAGGCGCACCGGCGTCTTCTCGCCCACCCGGGCGCAGATCTCGCAACGGACGCTGCGCACCGATCAGTGGTGGCGCTCGCCCATCATCACCGATCTCGGCTTCGCGGCGTTCGTCATCTACGCCACGGTGCGCGCGTTCCTGCAGAACGACTACTACGTCGCCGACTACCACTACCTGACGCCGTTCTACTCGCCCTGCGTCAGCGTCGGCTGCGTGCCGGAGGCCAGTCACTTCGGGCAGTTCCTTCCCGACGTGTGGTGGCTGCCCTACGCGGCGCTGTCCCTGCCGTTCCTGCTGCTGTTCCGGCTCACCTGCTACTACTACCGCGGCGCCTACTACCGCACGGTCTGGCAGGCGCCGACGGCGTGCGCGGTGGCCGAGCCGCACGCCACCTACACCGGCGAGACCAAGTTCCCGCTGATCGTCCAGAACACCCACCGGTACTTCTTCTACATCGCGGGCATCATCTCGATCATCAACACCTACGACGCCATCATGGCGTTCCAGTCCCCCAGCGGCTTCGGGTTCGGGCTGGGCAACGTCATCCTGGTGATCAACGTCGTGATGCTGTGGGTGTACACGCTGTCCTGCCACTCCTGCCGCCACGTCGTCGGCGGGCGCCTCAAGCACTTCTCCAAACACCCCGTGCGGTACTGGTTCTGGACGCAGGTGAGCCGCCTCAACACCCGCCACAAGCTCTACGCGTGGATCACCCTCGGCACCCTGATGTTCACCGACTTCTACATCATGCTGGTGGCCAGCGGCACCATCTCCGACTTGAGATTCGTTGGCTGACAACTCAATACCCGACACAGCAAGGACTTTTCGGTATGCCTGAATTGGAACGGCACTCCTACGACGTCGTCGTGATCGGTGCCGGCGGCGCGGGTCTGCGGGCGGTGATCGAGGCACGCGAGCGCGGCCTGCGCGTCGCCGTGGTGACCAAGTCGCTGTTCGGCAAGGCCCATACGGTGATGGCCGAGGGCGGCTGCGCCGCAGCCATGCGCAACGTCAACACCAAGGACAGCTGGCAGGTGCACTTCGGTGACACCATGCGCGGCGGCAAGTTCCTCAACAACTGGCGCATGGCCGAACTGCACGCCCAGGAAGCACCCGACCGGGTGTGGGAACTGGAGACCTACGGCGCGCTGTTCGACCGCACCAAGGACGGCAAGATCAGCCAGCGCAACTTCGGCGGGCACACCTACCCGCGGCTGGCGCACGTCGGCGATCGCACGGGCCTGGAGATCATCCGCACCCTGCAGCAGAAGATCGTCAGCCTGCAGCAGGAGGACAAGCGCGAACTCGGCGACTACGACGCCCGCATCCGGGTGTTCCACGAGTGCTCGATCACCGAGATCGTCAAGGATGGGCAAGGCCGCGTCGCGGGCGCGTTCGGCTACTACCGCGAGAGCGGCAAGTTCGTGCTGTTCGAGGCGCCGGCGATCGTGCTCGCCACCGGCGGCATCGGCAAGTCGTTCAAGGTGTCGTCGAACTCGTGGGAGTACACCGGCGACGGGCACGCGCTCGCGCTGCGCGCCGGCTCGGGCCTGATCAACATGGAGTTCATCCAGTTCCACCCCACCGGCATGGTCTGGCCACTGTCGGTGAAGGGCATCCTCGTCACCGAGGGCGTACGCGGCGACGGCGGCGTGCTGAAGAACTCCGAGGGCAAGCGCTTCATGTTCGACTACATCCCCGACGTGTTCAAGGGGCAGTACGCCGAAACCGAAGAAGAAGCCGACCAGTGGCTCAAGGACAACGACTCCGCACGCCGCACCCCCGACCTGCTGCCCCGCGACGAGGTCGCCCGCGCCATCAACGAAGAGGTCAAGGCCGGACGCGGCACGCCGCACGGCGGCGTATACCTCGACATCGCCTCCCGCATGCCCGCCGAGGAGATCAAGCGCCGGCTGCCCTCGATGTACCACCAGTTCATCGAGCTGGCCGAGGTCGACATCACCAAGGACGAGATGGAGGTGGGCCCCACCTGCCACTACGTCATGGGTGGCATCGAGGTGGACCCCGACAGCGGCGGCGCCGCCACCCCCGGCCTGTTCGCCGCGGGGGAGTGCTCCGGCGGCATGCACGGCTCCAACCGACTCGGCGGCAACTCCCTGTCCGACCTGCTGGTGTTCGGGCGGCGGGCCGGCCTCGGGGCCGCCGACTACGTGCGCGCACTCAAGGCCGACGACCGTCCCACGGTCTCCGAAGACGCGCTGGAACGCGCCACCGCGCTCGCGCTGGCGCCGTTCGAGCCCAAGCAGAACGCGGAGAACCCCTACACGCTGCACGCCGAGCTGCAGGAATCGATGAACGACCTCGCGGGCATCATCCGCAAGGAGGGCGAACTGCAGCAGGCACTCGACAAGATCGACGAGCTGAAACGGCGCTACGCCAACGTCGTGGTCGAAGGCGGCCGCGTCTTCAACCCCGGCTGGCACCTCGCCATCGACCTGCGCAACATGCTGCTGGTCAGCGAGTGTGTGGCCAAGGCCGCGCTGCAGCGCACCGAGAGCCGCGGCGGCCACACCCGCGACGACCATCCGCAGATGGACCGCACGTGGCGCAACAAGCTGCTGGTGTGCAAGACCGTCGACGGGGCGGGCGATCAACCCGGCGACCCCGTGGTCCCCGCTGTCACGGTGACCGCGGAGCAGCAGCCGGTGATGCGGCCGGACCTGCTGGCCACGTTCGACCTGTCCGAACTCGAGAAGTACTACACCGACGACCAACTGGCCGAGCACCCCGATCGGAAGGGCTGACCATGGCTGCCTACAACGCGAACCTGCGAGTCTGGCGAGGAGATCCCGACGGGGGCGACCTTCGGGACTACACCGTCGAGGTCAACGACGGTGAGGTGGTGCTCGACATCATCCACCGGCTGCAGGCCACCCAGACCCCCGATCTGGCGGTGCGCTGGAACTGCAAGGCAGGCAAGTGCGGCTCGTGCTCGGCGGAGATCAACGGCCGACCCCGGCTGATGTGCATGACGCGGATGTCCACGTTCGACGAGAACGAGACCGTCACCGTCACCCCGCTGCGCACGTTTCCCGTGATGCGCGACCTGGTCACCGACGTGTCCTTCAACTACGAGAAGGCCCGCCAGATCCCGTCGTTCACCCCGCCGAAGGACCTGCAGCCCGGCGAGTACCGCATGCAGCAGGAAGACGTGAACCGCAGCCAGGAGTTCCGCAAGTGCATCGAGTGCTTCCTGTGCCAGAACGTCTGTCACGTGGTGCGCGACCACGAGGAGAACAAGGAGAACTTCGCGGGTCCCCGCTTCCACATGCGCATCGCCGAACTCGACATGCACCCGCTCGACACCGTCGACCGCAAGGAGATGGCGCAGGACGACTTCGGCCTCGGCTACTGCAACATCACCAAGTGCTGCACCGAGGTGTGCCCCGAACACATCAAGATCACCGACAATGCGCTGATCCCGATGAAGGAACGCGTCGCCGATCGCAAGTACGACCCCATCGTGTGGCTGGGGAACAAGCTCTTCCGGCGATAGGACGTCGACAGGACGTCGACAGGGCGTCGGTAGGGCGTCGGTAGGGCGTCGGTAGGGCGTCTGGGGGCGTACGCTCGATGACATCCCTGCACTCCTCTCAATGACGAAGGAGAACCCGTGAAGACCGGAGAAACCCAGAGCGTCAACGACATTCGCACGGCCATCCGCGAGCTGTCCGCACGCGCCGAGCTGGCGCGCAAGGAAGGCCGACCCGAGGACGCCGCCGAACTCGACCAGCGCGTCACCCGCTACCGCGAGGAGTTCGGCTCGCGACCCTGAGATCGGGGCCCGGCCGTCAGCCGTGCAACCGGCGGAACGTGCTGCGGTGGAACACGATCGGCGGTACGTCGTCGTGCACGGTGATCTCACTGACCCGCAGGATCACGATGGTGTGATCGCCTGCCGGGATCTGCTGTTCGATGGCGCTCTCCAGCCACACGCTGGTGCCGTGCAGGAACACCGCCCCGCTGTCGCGTGACGTGGTGTCCAGACCGGCGAACCGATCACCGGTCTTGGCCGCCAAGGTGCGGGCCGCGACGTCGTGCTCCTCCCCGAGCACGCTGATGCCCAACGACGGGCGGTCCACCAGCTTCGGCCACGTCGTCGACGTGTTCTGCACGCAGAACGACACCAACGGCGGATCCAGGGACACCGGCACGAACGTGCTGGCCGCCAACCCGACGCGCTCGCCGTCGACCTCCGCGGCGATGGCGATGACCCCCGACGGGAAGTGGCCGAACGCCTCGCGCAGCGACGCCGGGCTCAGTTCGGTGCTACTCATCAATCCTCATCCTGACACGAGTTCCAGTTTCGGCCCCGGGCAACACCTCCATGATCCGCCCGCCCGGCCATCCCCGCCAGCGTCCGAATCTCGATGAACGCAAGCCCACGCGCGGACCTCCCCCGCCACGACGGGGCTGCGACAGGGCCGCCACAGGGGCTGCGACCAGGGATCACCCGGCCCCGCACCGGGCGGTAACGTGACGCGCATGTCCAACGCGTCACTGCTGTCCGTGCTGCGCGAACGCGCCGGTCTGCAAGCCAATGACCCGGCCTTCACGTACACCGACTACGACGTCGAAGCCGACGGTGTCGCCGAGACGTTGACCTGGTCGCAGATGTTCCGTCGCACCATCAACGTGGCCATCGCGGTCGCCGAGCACGGCGCCGTCGGCGACCGCGCCGTCGTCGTCGCACCCCAGGGCTTGCACTACATCGCGGCCTTCCTGGGCGCCATGCAGGCCGGCCGCATCGCCGTCCCGCTGTCCACCCCCGCCATCGGCTCGCACGACGAGCGCATCAGCGCCGTCTTCGCCGACACCCAACCCACCGTCGTCCTCACCACGTCGGCCATCGCCGACAGCCTCACCGAATACGTCACCGAGCTGGGCATCGACGTCGCCGTCATCGCCGTCGACCACCTCGACCTCGACGGCCGCAACGGCTCCGGCCCCCGGATCAAGCAGCCCCCATCCTGCGCCTACCTGCAGTACACGTCGGGTTCCACCCGCACGCCCGCCGGCGTCATGGTCACCGACCGCAACCTGACGGCCAACTTCGAACAGCTGATGGCCGACTACTTCCCCTACATCGGCGGCATGGCACCCTCCGACACCACCCCCGTGACGTGGCTGCCCTTCTACCACGACATGGGGCTGATGCTCGGGGTCATCGCCCCCATCCTCGGCGGCTACCACGCCCGCGTCACCAACCCCATGGCCTTCCTGGCCAAACCCGCCCGCTGGATCCAGGCCATGGCCAGCCACCCCAACGTCTACTCCGCCGCCCCCAACTTCGCCTTCGAGCTGGCCGTGCGCCGCACCACCGACGAGGACATGGCCGGCTACGACCTCTCCAACGTGCTGACCATCGTCAGCGGCAGCGAACGCGTGCACCCGTCGACGCTGGACCGCTTCGTCAAGAAGTTCGGCCCATACGGCTTCCGCGCCGACATGATGACGCCGTCCTACGGCATGGCCGAGGCCACCGTCTACGTCGCCGCGCTCCCCGTCGACGTCGAGCCCAAGGTGGTGCACTTCGACCCCGAGAAGCTCGCCGACGGCACCGCCGAACGCACCACCGCCGAGGCCGGCGCCCCGCTGCTGAGCTACGGCACCACCGACTCGGTCACCGTCCGCATCGTCGACGCCGACACCGCGACCGAGTGTCCGCCGGGCACGGTCGGCGAAATCTGGGTGCACGGCGACAACGTGTCCCCGGGCTACTGGAGCGACCCCGAGTCGCGACGCAACACCTTCGGCGGCGTCCTGGCCGCGCCGTCGGCGGGTACCCCCGAGCGCCCCTGGCTGCGCACCGGCGACCTGGGCTTCGTCTCCGACGGCGAGATGTTCATCGTCGGCCGCGTCAAGGACCTGCTGATCGTGCGCGGACGCAACCACTACCCCGAGGACATCGAGGCCACCGTCTCCGAGATCACCGGTGGCCGCGTCGCCGCCATCGCCATCGAGGCCGACGCCAGCGAGAAGCTCGTCACCGTCATCGAATACAAGAAGCGCGGCACCGACGAGGAGTTCACCGAGCGTGTCGCCGGCGTCCGCAACGACGTCACCGCCGCGATCTCACGCGCCCACGGCCTCAACGTCGCCGACCTGGTGCTCGTCGCCCCCGGCTCCATCCCCACCACCACCAGCGGCAAGATCCGACGCGCCGCGTGCGTCGAGCAGTACCGCAGGCAGGCGTTCGCCCGGCTGGACGCCTGACCCACTCCCCATGTGGCTCACCCTGCTGGTGATGGCCGTCGCCGTCTGCCTCGAACCGTTCCGGATCGGGATGGCCGTGCTGATGCTCAACCGACCGCGGCCGGTCCTGCAGATGTTCGCGTTCCTGTGCGGCGGCTACGCAATGGGCCTGGCGGTCGGCGTGACCGTGCTGTTCCTCATCCAGCCGAGGCTGCCCTCGGCCTCGGAGTTCAGCCTGCCGATGGTGCAGATCGCGATCGGGGCGCTCGCGCTGGTGGTGGCCGCGTTCATGGCCATCCAGGTGGCCGTCACCCGGGGCCGCGCGACCCCTGCCGAGCCCCGTCCCCAGGGCCGGGTGGCCACGCTGCGGGCCCGCCTGCTGGACGGGCGCTCCCTGTGGGTCGCGGCGGCCGCGGGCTTGGGCATCGCGCTGCCGTCGGTGGACTACCTGGCGGTGCTGGCCGTCATCCTCGCCTCGGGAACGACGGCGACCACGCAGTTCGCCGCGCTGCTGATCTTCCACGTCGTGGCGTTCGCACTCGTCGAGGTGCCGCTGGTGGCCTATCTGCTGGCGCCGCAGCGCACCCTCGCCACCATGACCACCCTGAACGCCTGGCTGCGGTCCCGCCGACGCCGCGACGTGGCCGCTTTGCTGGGCCTCTTCGGGGGCGTCCTGATCGGCGTGGGCCTGGCAGGAATCTGACAGGTGTCACCGGGCCCGGGTGCCGCCCCGCGCCGAGGCTCGTCGTGCAGTACCGTGGGGTGCGAAACCGTCGTCGCGATCAAGGTTTTGGCGACGCGTGTGCTGGGTGGAAGGACTGCGATTCGATGAGGCGTGCACTCGCCGGCCTGTTCACGCTGGGACTCGTCGGCGCCGCCGGCGGGCTCGGAACCGGGGTCGCGGTCGCAGAACCGCGCTGGGTGGATCCGATGATCCCGCCGCCCGCCCCAGCGCCCATCCCCGTCGGCGCCGACGCGAACGCCAAGGAGGTGTACGCGCTCGGCGGTGCCCGCGCCCCCGGCATCCCCTGGTACGACTACACCAACCGGGCCGGCGCCGAGTACTTCCCCACCGCCAAGCGCAACCTCGTCGACTACCCCGCAGGCGCCCCGTTCTCCTGGGTGCCGTCGATGTTCCTGCCGCCGGACACGGCGAAGGACAACATGAGCATCGGCGAAGCGGCCACCGTGGCCACCAACAACCTGAGCCGGGCGCTGCGTTCCGACGCCGGCCGGTCCAGCGACCAGCCCGGAGCGGTCGTCGGGTTGTCGCAGGGCACGCTGGGCCTCGACGGGGAGATGGTGCGACTGGCCAACGACCCCAACGCCCCCGCCCCCGACAAGCTGACGTTCACCGAGATCGGCAACCCCATCGGCCAACACGGTTTCGGTCAGAGCTTCCTGCGCGGCATCTTCAAACCGGGCGACTACATCCCGTTCATCGACTACACGGTGCCCCCGAAGGTCGATTCGCAGTACGACCAGAACAAGATCGTCGCGACGTACGACGGGCTGGCCGACTTCCCCGACCGCCCGGGCAACGTGATCTCGGGGCTCAACGCCCTGGCCGCATCGGCCATCGTGCACACCCCTGCCGCGTTCACCGGCCCGCAGGACGTGCCGCCGCAGAACATCCGCACCACGGTCAACTCCAAGGGCGCCACCGAGACCACCTACCTGATCCCGGTCAACCACCTTCCGATGACGCTGCCGCTGCGCTACATCGGGCTGTCGCCGGGCTTCGTGGACTCGATCGACTCGGTGCTGCAGCCCATCGTCGACGCGGGGTACTCGCGCTACGACAACCCTGCTGCGCGCCCCGTGTCCGTCGATCCGGTGCACGGCATGGATCCCATCGCGGTCCTCGACGACGGCACGCGCAACCAGATCGAGGGCACCTTCGCCACCATCCGCGACGTCCTGGGTCCCCTGCCCTGACGTAGGGCGGCTCGGCGGGTGCGCGCCCGCGACGAGACGTGCGTCTCGGCCCGCGGCGCGCCTGCCCTACACCTTGTCGAACACCGTGCGCTGCTTGCCCGGGGGCGGCACGTCGGACTCGGTGGCGCGCAGCCACGGCTTGCTGGGCCACCAGCTGACCCGACCCATCAACGTGACGATCGCCGGCACCGTGATGGTGCGCACCACGAACGTGTCCAACAGGATGCCCACGCCGATCACGAACCCCGACTGCACCACCGTGCCGATGCTCGAGAACAGCAGACCCGACATCGACGCGGCGAAGATCAGCCCCGCCGCGGTGATGACCCCGCCCGTCGACCGCACCGTCCGGATGACGCCGAAGCGCATCCCGTGCGGCGCCTCGTCGCGCAACCGCGACGCCAGCAGCATGTTGTAGTCCGCGCCGACGGCGACGAGCACCACGAACGCCAAACCAGGCACGCTCCAATGCAATTCGTCGCCAAGCAGGTACTGGAACACCAGCACGCCGATACCCACCGCCGACAGGTAGGACAGGATCACCGATCCCACCAGGTAGAGCGGGGCCACCACCGACCGCAGCAGCGTCATGAGGATCAGCAGCACCACGATGATCGTCACCACGATGATCATCGTCAGATCGCGGTCGTACAGGTCACGCGTGTCCCGCAGCGTCACCGGATAACCCGACATCGAGATCTTCGCGTCCGCCAGCGACGTATTCGGTTGCGCGCCACGGGCGGTGTCCAGGATCTGATTCACCTGATCCATCGCCTGCGTACTGAACGGGTTGAGATCCGTCTGGATGAAGTAGCGCGCCGCATGCCCGTCGGGCGAGATGAAGATCTGCGCGATCTTCTTGAAGTCGTCGGTCTCCAGGACCTGCGGCGGCACGTTGAACCCGGCCATCGACGGCCGCGACGCATCCTGCCCCATCGACATCAGGAACTCCGACGCCTGGCTCAGCCCCAGGCCCATCCGCTGCGTCTCGCTCACCAGCAGCGTGACCCCATCGGCCACCTGGCGGCTGGCGCTGGCGAGGTCGTTGGCACCCTTTTGCACCGTGGCGATCTGCGAGCGCGCCGTCCGCGGATCGCTCAGCCCCAGCTTGTTCAGCGACGTCATCGCCGACTGCAGCGGTTTGGTGAGCCCCTCGACGGTGTCACCCAGCTTGTCGAGTGGTCCCGCCTGCTGCAACTGGTTCGCCAACTCCACGATGCGATCCAGCGAACCGTTGTCCCTGGCGGCCTGCAGCCGCACGAACTGGCCCCTGGCCGTGATGCACAGCGGGTTGACGTTGCAGGTGGGGCTGGCGTCCAGGGCCACGATCACCGGATCGATCCACGAGAAGTCCGCCGACAGCGTTCCGAAGTTGCGCTGCAGCAGCTCGCCCAGCGTGCGCATGCCCTTGATCAGCTTGGCGCTGTCGCCCAACTGCCCCAGCGTCATGCCACCGCCGAACTGCCCCTGGATGGCGGCCAGTGAGTCCACCAGACCGCGGATGCCGCCCACGGCATTGTTGATCTGACCGCGCGCGTCGCCCAGTCCGTCGGCCAGCTGATCGGCGCCGGACGCCAAGCGGTTCAGGTCCTTCGACCGCCCGTTGATGGTCGACGACGCCGCCCCGAGCTGGTTGCCCACCTCGCCGGCCTGATAGGTGGCCTTGGCCTCCTCCAGCGACTCGCCCGTCGGCCGCGTGACGCCGCGGACCATGGCGACGCCCGGGATCTGCGCCACGCGCTGCGCCATCTGCTCGAGGTCGGCGAGCGCCCCCGGCGTGCGCAGGTCCTGCGACGACTGGATGAACAGGTACATCGGGATGGTCTCGTTGACCGAGAAGTGGCGATCCAGCGCGGCGTATCCCACCGAGCTGTCGGCCGACGCCTGCAGTTGCTTGCGGTCGTCGTAGTTGAAGTGCACCAGCCCGGCGCACGACGCCAACACCAGCAGCACCCCGAGGCTCGCCACCAGATGCGTCTTGGGCCTGCGCACGATCCGGATGCCCATGCGCCGCCAGAACTCCGACATGCGCTCGGCGCGCGGCGCCACCCAGCCGCGCGGCCCGGTGAGCACCAACACGGCCGGCAGCAGCGTCACCGCCGCCAGGAACGCCACGCCGATCGCGATGGCCAACGCCACGCCGACCGTCGAGAACACCCCGAGCTTCGCGAACCCCATGCCCAGGAACGTGATGCCGACGGTGGCGGCCGACGCCGCGACCACCTTGCCCACCGACTGCATGGCGTGCTTGACGGCCCGCACCGGATCTTCCCCGAGCCGCACGTAGTCGTGATAGCGGGCGATCAGGAACACCGCGTAATCGGTTCCCGCGCCGGCGATCATCGCGCTCATCAGCACGATGGTCTGATTCGAGATGGCGAGCCCGGTCACCAGCGACACCAATGCCACCACGGCCTGCGCCGACATCAACGACGCGCCGATGGCCAGCAGCGGCAGGAACATCGTCACCGGGTTGCGGTAGACGATCACCAGGATGATCAGCAGCATCACCGCGATGGCCAACTCGATGGGCAGCCGATCGGCGGCCCCGGCGGCCGTCAGGTCGGCGACGGTGGCCGCAGGCCCCGTGAGGTGCGCCGTGAGCGTCGTGCCGTCGGTGGCGTGGTCGACGATGTCCGACACCCGCTGGAACGCCCCGTAGGCCTCGGGCGTTCCGAGTTCCCCGTCGAGGCCGACGGGCAGGATCCACGCCTTGCCGTCCTCGCTGGACAACGTCTGCTTCAACTGCGGCGTGCTGACGAAGTCCTGCAGCATCACCACGTCGTCGGTGTCCGCGCGCAGTCGATCCACCAGGGTGCGGTAGGTCTGCTCGTCCGGCGGCGTCAGGGGTTTCGACTCGTCGTCGTGCGTCAGCAGCACCACCAGGACGTTCTCCGAACCCGCCTCCCGGAACGCCTGCGTCATCTCGCGCGTCGCGATCGACGACGGCGCGTCGGCGGGCAACACCGCGATGGGATTGCGCTCCGACATCTCCGCCAGCGACGGGATGGTGAGCGGGAACACCAGGGCGAGCACGGCCCAGAACCCGATGACGAGCCACGGCCACCGTGCCACGACCTCGCCTAGCCGACCAAAGATGTTGCTACCCCTTGTTTCTGCCGAGTCGTGCTCGGCTCAGACGAACGCCGCGGTTACGCGACGTAACGCCAATGACCACGCTCGGAGACGCGCTCGAAGACCGACTTCAGCGCCTCGAGATACGTCGCCACCGACTTCTGCGCCTCTTCGTTGTCCGGGAACATGACCGCCACGGCGGTCTCCTTCGCCACGCGGATGACGTAGATGCACAGCTGGTAGGAATACCGGCCGTCGCTGTAGATGCCGATGTTGAGATCGTCGAGGTTCGCGGTGAGCAGCGCCGAGAGCGGAGCCGTACCCGCGTCGAGGAAGTTGACCACCGGGAAGTCGGGTCGCGGCTTGCTCAGGTGCGGCGCGATCTCCAGCACGCGGTCATACGGCACCTCGGCCATGTCCAGGCCGGTGTCGAACGAGACCTGGGCTGCCCTGGCCGCATCCCCGAACGCCGCGCCCGCGATGGGCACCGTCACCGGCACCAGCCCCGTGAACCAGCCCTGCGTCATGACGTCGAGTTCGGTCTTGCGGGTATCGCTGGGCGTCAGGCCGTAGTACGTGTCGGCACCGGTGAGTTCGTGCTCGGCCAGCGCGCTGCAGGCCAAGACGCCACCGATGAAGCGGGCACCCGCGGCCGTGCACGCACTCTCGAAGCGCGCGGTCTGACGTTCGTCCATCATCCGCATGGTCACGATGTCGGCGTCGACGCGCACCGACGGATCGCCCAGCGGCAGCGGGAACGACGGCATGCTGCCGTCGTTGGCCTCGGCGAACTCGGTCCAGGCCCGCACGCGCGGGGTCTGCGCCGTGAGGCCGTCGGTGAACACCTGCTGCTTGCGGCAGAAGGCGTCATAGCTGCCCGCGGGCGGTAGCGCGATGGGCGGGTTGCCGCCCACCAGCGCCAGGTACATCATCAGGAACTCGGTGAGCGTCGAGCCGACGATCATCGCGTCGACGTGGACGTGGTCGATGCTCACGAAGAACGTGAAGTGATCGTCGGCCTGGATGATGCCGTAGCGGAAGCAGTCCCACTGCAACGGATCCGGGGTGCTCACGACCAGTTCGCGAGCCTCCTCGACCGTCAGCGCACCCAGTCGCCGGGCCTTGAACTCGATGTCGTCCGGATCGGTGATGCCGTGCCGCAGGATCGTCCGACCGTCCTCGGCGAGCACGAAGCGACTGCGATACGTGTCGTGCCTGCGCAGGTGCTGGTTGATGACGTAGGTCATGGCCCGCACGTCGCAGTGGCCGGGGGCGTCGCAGCTGACGATCATCAACCGCGAGTAGTCCAAACCCTTGCTCTGCTGATCCAGGTGTCCCCGAATGTGCTGTGCCTGCATGTAACTCACCGGCACGTCGGACAGAGGCGCACGGGCGGCCGCCTCGAGCGCCGACGCGGTGGGCTCCCAGATGATCGCCTTGCCCGCCGTCGGCGACCATTCGGACAGCGTCCCCACCGCCAAGGGCCCTACTTGCACCATCGTCGTCTCCTCGCCTCACCCCTGCCCCGATGCCGCCAACAGACTGCCATCAGGTGGTCGCCACCCCGTCGGCGGCCGCCAGTTCTTCGCACAGGTGATCGGCCAGACCACGCACGGTCGTGATGTGCGTGGGGCTGATCCGGATCCCCGTCTCCGTCTCGATGCGCGTGCGCAGCTCGAGATTGCCCAGCGAGTCCAGCCCGTAGTCCGACAGCGGCCGGTCCGGGTCGATGGTGCGACGCAGCAGCAGGCTGATCTGATCGCTGACCATGCGACGCACGGTGCTGGGCCACTCCTCCCGCGGCAGGGCCGCCAGCTCCGCGCGGAACTTGCCGGTGTCCTTGCCGCCGGTGCCGCTCTCGCCGAACGCCTCGGCGAACTTGCTGCGCTGCGCGAACGAGGTCAGCCACGGCGACCCCATCAGCGGCGCGTAACCGGTGTAGGCCCGATCGTGACGCAGCATCGCGTCGAACGCACGGAAGCCCTCCTCCGGCGCGATGGCCGCACCCGAGTCCTCGGCCAGCGCGGTGGCGCGGCCGACCTCGGCCCACGCGCCCCACGCGATGGCCTCCGACGGCAGGCCCTTGGCCCGCCGCCAGTGCGCGAACCCGTCGAGCCAGCTGTTGGCCGCCGCGTACGCACCCTGCCCCGGCGAGCCGACGAGCGCGGCCGCCGAGGAGAACGAGCAGAACCAGTCCAGCGGCTGGTCGAGCGTGGCCTGGTGCACGTTCCACGCCCCGAAGGCCTTCGGCGACCAGCAGCGGTCGATGAGGTCCTCGGTGACGTTGGTCAGCGTCGCGTCCTCCACGACCGCGGCGGCGTGCAGCACGCCCCGCACCGGCAACCCCGTCGCCGTGGCGGCCTCGATGAGCAGCTTCGCCGTGGTGGGCTCGGCGATGTCACCGCGCACCACCTCGACCGTCGCTCCCCTGCCGCGGATCCGCTCGATGGCCTCCAACGCGTCGGGCTTGGGCTCCGAACGCGCGTTGAGCACGATGCGGCCGGCGCCCGCCTTCGCCATCTCGTCGGCCAGGTACAGGCCCAGCCCGCCCATGCCGCCGGTGACGACGTAGGCGCCGTCGGCCCGGAACGGATGCACCTGCTCGGGCGGCAGCACCGCGACGCTGCGACCCTTGCGTGGCACGTCGAGCACCACCTTGCCGGTGTGCCCGGCACCGCCGACCAGGCGCACCGCCGCGGCGGCGTCGTGGATCGGGTGGTGCATGGTGTGCGGCATGGGCAGCGTGCCGTCGGCCGTCTTCTCGTAGACGGTGGTGAGCAGCGCGCGCACCACGTCGGGATGACTGTGCGTCATCAACGCGAGGTCGACGGCGTACAGGCTCAGGTTGCGCCGGAACGGGAACAGGCCCAGCCGGGTGTCGCCGTAGATGTCGCGCTTGCCGATCTCGACGAACCGCCCGCCGAACGCCAACAGCTCGAGACCCGCGCGCTGCGCGGCTCCCGGCAGCGAGTTCAGCACGACGTCGACGCCGTAACCGTCGGTGTCGCGCCGGATCTCGTCGGCGAAGTCGGTGCTGCGGGAGTCGTAGACGTGCTCGATCCCCATGTCGCGCAACAGCTGTCGCCGCTCCGGGCTACCCGCGGTGGCGAACACCTCGGCGCCCACCGAGCGGGCGATGGCGATCGCGGCCTGCCCGACACCGCCCGTGCCCGAGTGGATCAGCACCTTGTCGGACGCCGACAGCCGGGCCAGGTCCACCAGGCCGTACCACGCCGTGGCCGACGCCGTGGGCACCGCCGCCGCATCCGCGAGGTCGATCGCGTCGGGCACCGTGACCGCGTGGCGCGCATCGCACGTCACGAACGTGGCCCAGCAGCCGTTGCGGGACATGCCGCCGACGCGGTCGCCCACCCGGTGATGGGTGACGTCCGGGCCGACCGCGGTGACCACACCCGCGAAGTCGATGCCGAGCTGCTGCTTGTAGCCCTCGAACGTGGAGTAGCGCCCGAACGCCACCAGCACGTCGGCGAAGTTGATGCTCGAGCCGACGACGGCCACCTCGATCTCACCGGGGCCCGGCGGCGTGCGGTCGAACGCCGTGAACTCCAGCGACTCGACGTCACCGGGATTACGGATCTCCAGCTTCATGCCGCCAGTCTCGTGATCGACGGTGGTGGTGCGACGCTCCTCGGGGCGCAGGGGTCCCAGACGCAGCCGCGCCGTGTACCAATCGCCGTTGCGCCAGGCGGTTTCGTCCTCGGGCGAGCCGCCGAGCAACTGCTGGGCGAGCCGTTCCGGATCGGTGTCGTCGTCGAGGTCCACCTGCGTGGTGCTCAGGTGCGGGTGCTCGGCGTCGACGACGCGCAGCAGACCGCGCAGCCCCGCCAACTCCAGGTTGGGGGCCTCCCCGTCGAGAACCGCTGCCGCACCGTGGGTCACGACGTAGAGGCGCGGCGCCTCGCCCGGCAGATCGGCCAGCCCGCGCGCGATCTCGACGAGCGCGGCCACGTTGTCGCGGCCCTTCTCGATGGGCTCACCGCGACCGGCGCCGGTGAGGACCACCACCGCGCGCGAACCACTCGACACGGCGCTGCCCAGCTGCGATGCCAGCCCGGCACCGTCGGGCAGCGGCCACGCCACCGTGGCGCACGTCGCGCCGTCGGCCGTCAGCGCCGCCGTGAGCGAATCCGCAAGCGGCGCAACACTGTCGCCGGTGGTGACCAGCAGCCAGGTGCCCACCTCGGACTTGTTCTCCTCGGGCAGCTCCCGGGGCTCCCACTCGATGGTGAGCAGCCGCTCCGACAGCGTGCGGTTGGCCTGCTCGGCGGGCGAGGCCCCGCCACCGAGCCGCAGGCCCTCGACGCTGAGCAGCACGTGGCCGTCGGCGTCGAGCACCTCGAGGTCGGCCTCCGCCTCGCCGAGACGCCACGACGTGACGCGGGTGAGGCAGTAGTGCGCGTTGCGGGTGGGCTGGTGCAGCCGCAGCCGACGCACGCCGATCGGCAGCAGCAGACCGCCACCGGCCGCCGCCTTCTGCACGTCGGGGTGCACGATCACCGACTGGAAGCAGGCGTCGAGCAGCGCCGGGTGCGTGCCGTAGTGCGACTGCTGCGAACGGATGGTCGCGGGCAGTGCCACCTCGGCGAGCACCGTGGTGACCTCGCCGGTGGCCGGATCGGCCGTGCGGGCCGCCGCCAGACCACCGAAGGCGGGCCCGTATTGGATGCCGACGCCGGCGTACACGTCGCGCAGCTCGCCACCGTCGAAGGCGTGCGGATGCGCTTCGAGCAGTGCCTCCAGGTCGTGTTGGGCGGGCGGGACGTCACCGGCGGCGCCGGCGTGCAGCACGGCCGCGGCGCGACGGGCCCGCTCACCCTCGGCGAACGTCTCCACCGCGAACGACAGCGTGCCGGGAGCGGTGACGGTCGCGTTGGCCGAGATCGACGTCTGCTCGTCGAGCAGCAGCATCTGCTCGAAGCGGACGTCCCGCACGTCGGCGTCGTCGCCGAGGGCGGTACGCGCGGCGGCCAGCGCCATCTCGCAGTACGCCGCACCGGGGAACGCGGCGACGTTGCGCACCTGGTGATCCGCCAGCCACTCGTGGGCATGCGTGCCCACCTCGCCCTGCCAGACGTGACGCTCGGGCTCCTCGTGCAGGTGCACGTGCGCGCCCAGCAGCGGGTGCACGCCGAGCACCGACGTCCCGTGCTGCGCCACCTCGATGTCGTCGCGGCTCAACAGCAGGTTGCGGTGCGTCCAGGTGGGCAGCGGCGCGTCGACCAGACGACCGTCGGGATAGATGGTCGCGAAGTCGACGGCGGCACCGGCGCTGTGCACCGACGCCACGAAGTCCTTGAGCCCCGTTGGCAATTCCTGCTCCCGGCGCATGGGTGCCAGCGCGGCGATCGGCATGTCCAGGCTCTTGGCGTTCTGCGACACGGCGTTGGTGAGCAGCGGGTGCGGGGCCAGCTCGCCGAAGACGCGGAAACCGTCCTCGAGCGCGGCCTGCACGGCCGCGGCGAACCGCACCGTGTAACGCAGGTTGTCGGCCCAGTACTCGCCGTCGAACGACGGCCGGTCACGCGGATCCCACAGCGTCGCCGAGTAGTACGGGATCTCCGGCTTGCGGGGCTCGATGTCGTCGAGCGCCTCGATCAGGTCCTCGAGGATGGGGTCGACGGCCGGGGAGTGCGAGGCCACGTCGACGGCGACCTCGCGCGCCATCACGTCCTTGGCCTCCCACGCCTGGACCAGCTCGCGGATGGTCGCGGCGTCGCCACCGACCACCGTCGACGTGGGCGAGGCGACCACCGACAGCACCACGTCGGCGACACCGCGGATCGACAGCTCCGAAAGCACTTGCTGCCCAGGCAGTTCCACGGCCGCCATGGCGCCGCTGCCCGAGATGCGCTTCATCAGCCGCGACCGGCGGCAGATCACCTTCAAGCCGTCCTCGAGCGTGAGCCCACCCGCGACCACCGCGGCGGCGGACTCGCCGAGCGAATGCCCGATGACCGCGCCGGGGACCACGCCGTAGGACTTCAGCGTCTCCGCCAGCGCCACCTGCATCGTGAAGATCGTGGGCTGCACGCGATCGATGCCGGTGACCGTCTGCGGGGCCGTCATGGCCTCGGTGACCGAGAACCCGGACTCCGCGGCGATGATCGGTTCGATCTTCGCGACCGTCGCGGCGAACACCGGCTCGGACTCCAACAGCTGCGTGCCCATGCGGGCCCACTGCGAGCCCTGCCCGGAGAACACCCACACCGGCCCGCGATCGGCCTGACCGACGGCGGGCTCGTAGGGGGCGTCGCCGTCGGCGACCTCGCGCAGCGCCGCCACCAACTCGTCGACGGTCTGCGCGGCCACCGCGGTGCGCACCGGCTTGTGGGCGCGGCGACGCGCCAGCGTGTAGCCCAGGTCCGCCAATGCCCCGGCACCGTTGTCGCGATGCGCGTCGATCCAGTCGGCCAACCGGCGCGACGACACGCGCAGCTGCTCGACCGACGTGGCCGACACCGGGAACAGCAGCGGCTCCTCCGCCGGCTGCGGCGTGACGTCCTCGGCGGCTTCGGTGGTTTCGGTGGCGGGCGCCTGCTCCATCACGACGTGGACGTTGGTGCCCGACAGCCCGTACGACGACACCGCCGCCCGGCGGGGGTGCTCGCCGTCCACCGGCCACGGGGTGGTGGTCTCGGGGATGAACAGGCCGGTCTCGATGCCGGCCATCTCCTCCGGCAGCTGGGTGAAGTGCAGGTTCTGCGGGATGACGGCGTGCTGCATCGCCATGATCGCCTTGAGCATGCCCAGCGGACCCGACGTCGACTGCAGGTGACCGAAGTTGGTCTTCACCGACGCCAACACCGCCGGCCCCGACGTGCCGTAGACCGCGGCCAGGCTGGCGTACTCGATGGGGTCACCCACCGGGGTGCCCGTGCCGTGCGCCTCCACCAGGCCCACCGTGGCCGGATCGACGTCCGCGGCCGCCAGCGCCGCGCGGTACACCGCGACCTGGGCCTCCTCGGACGGGGTCGCGATGTTGACGGTGCGGCCGTCCTGGTTGGCGGCGGTGCCGCGGATGACCGCGAGCACGCGGTCGCCGTCGCGCCGGGCGTCGTCGAGGCGCTTGAGCAGGAACACCACGCAGCCCTCGCCCGAGACGAAGCCGTCGGCGCGCACGTCGAACGCATGGCACTTGCCCGTCGGCGACAGCATGCCCTGCAACGAGCCCGAGACCGACTTGCGCGGCTCCAGCGTGATCGCGACGCCGCCGGCCAGCGCCAGGTCGGTCTCACCGTCGTGCAGGCTGCGGCAGGCCTGGTGCACCGCCATGAGCCCCGAGGAGCACGCGGTGTCCACCGTCACGGCCGGGCCCTGCAGACCGAGGGCGTAGGACACCCGGCCCGAGGCGAAGCTGTTGCTGGTGCCGGTGAAGCCGTAGGGGCCCTCGGCCGCCCCGGTGTCCGCCGACAGCAGTTCGTAGTCACCGTGGGTGAGCCCGACGAACACGCCGGTCTGGGTGCGGGCCAACGAGGTCGGGTCGATGCCCGCGTGCTCCAGCGCGTCCCACGACGACTCCAGCAGCAGCCGGTGCTGCGGGTCGATGGCGGTGGCCTCGCGGTCGGTCATGCCGAAGAAGTCGGCGTCGAAACCGCCCACGTCGTCGAGGAACGCGCCCCAGCGGCTCACCGATCGGCCGGGAACGCCGGGCTCCGGGTCGTAGTACACGTCGGCGTCCCAGCGGTCGACGGGGATCTCGCCCACGAAGTCCTTGCCCTGCAGCAGGGCCTCCCACAGCGCTTGGGGAGAGTCGATCCCGCCCGGCAGTCGGCAGGACATGCCGATGATGGCGACGGGCGTGGTGGTGGCGGCGCGCAAAATGCCTATCTCCCTAACGAGTCGGGTCGTCTGCCATGGGAATGCGCTGGGAGACGCGCGCTGTGGCGCTGTCCGTCCCGGCATCCGGGCTTGAGGTTCTCATTGACTGCAGCCGTAGCTTAACCGCACTTGCTGGGTGTCGCGCGTCCCACATTGGGCGATCGACCATGGGAATGATCGCATGCGTCGATTTCCTGCCAGGCGCTGCGGTTTCCGGTATCTTGCGCAGCTCACGCTCCCGGACGGGGTTCGCGCACTGCGCGACCCTGACCAGCGGTTTGATCAATCGGGGACGTCAGTCCGCCCAGCGCGTCGCCGCGGTCTGGGCGGGCAGCGCCGAGTGCAGCGGAACGTCGAGTCCGTCGTAGATCCCCGGTTCTTGCGTCGCCAGCCATTCGATTGCGCCGAGCAGGCGGTTCGCTGCCGTCGTGTTGCCACCGTCGGCGCGCGTGCCCCCGGGCACGTCGGCGCGGGTGACGATGGTCAGCTGCGGATCACCGTCGACGATCACCCGGTGATCGCCCACCCCTTCGTCGGGTTGCGGCCACTGCGGCGCGCAGTCCGGCGTGATGCGCGTGACGTGCTCGACGACCACCCGACGTTTGCCGCGCGACCAGCCGACGACCTCCAGGAAGAAGGCCCCCTGGGTGCCCCGCTCGAAGCGTCCCAGCACGGTGTCGACGGATTCCTCGAGCGGCAGCCGTCGGACGTCCTCGGTGATGTCGTCGATCTCGATGCCCAGGCCGCGCCCGATGAGCCGGATGTTGCCGCCCCACACCATGGTCGGCACGCCGGGCAGCAGCATCATCGGCACCTCGTCCATGGGGCCGCCGAAGCCGCACGACACCCGCACCGCGTGCGGCTGGTCGTAGGTGGAGTAGTCGAAGATCTCCTGGCAGCGGATGGTGCGGATGCGGGTGCACAGACCCGCGGCGACGACGGCCAGCGCATCGTTGGCCCAACCGGGGTCCACGCCGCTGACGAGCAGCGTCGAGCCGCCGGCGGTCGCGGCCGCGGTCAGCCGGGCCACCCATTCCGGCGGGGCGGACGCCGGGTCGTACAGCGAGTACAGCGACGGCGTCACGACGTGCGCACCGGCGCGCAGGCAGCGCTCGATGTCGGCGAGGGCGTCGTCGGGCCGCAGGTCGCCCGACGCCATGTAGGCGACGGCATCGCATTCGGCCAGCACGTCGGCGGCCTGGGACACGTGCGTGGCGGACACGCCGGGGGTCGCGTCGAGCGCGGCGAGCGCTGCGGCGTCGACCCCGACCTTGTCGGCCGACGAGGTGAGCACGCCGGTCAGGCGCAGCCCGGGGAACGCCACCGCGGATCGGATGGCCGTCAGCCCCATGTTCCCGGTTCCCCAGACCACCACGCGCCTCATCCGCCACACCTTAGCCGCACGACGAGGTCGCGAGTGGCAGACATCACAATCCGGCGTTCGCGCTGCTCAGACCGCCTCCCGAGGTCCGTGGGACGCTCCGATCAACCGCTGGGTTGGGTGGCGGCCGAGAATGTGCTCGCGAGAGGTTTGCGGCGGTGTTACCGGCGGGTATAGTTCGGCAGCAGTTACTGGTGGGTAACTTAGCCCCGAGTACCCAACCGCAGGTGGCATTCTCATCGAGGAGGAAACGTGAGCCACTACAAGAGCAACGTCCGCGACCAGGTCTTCAACCTCTTCGAGGTGCTGGGCGTGGACAAGGCCTTCGGCGCCGGTTCGTTCGCCGAACTGGACCAGGACTCGGCCCGCGAGATGCTCGCCGAGATCAGCCGCCTGGCCGAGGGTCCGATCGCCGATTCGTTCGCCGAAGGCGACCGCAATCCCCCGGTGTTCGACCCCGAGACCCACACCGTCCACCTTCCCGAGGCGTTCAAGAAGTCCGTACGCGCCCTCGTCGACGGCGGCTGGGACAAGATCGGCCTGGCCGAGGAACTCGGCGGCATGCCGATGCCCCGCGCGCTGCAGTGGGCGCTGGTCGAGCACGTCCTGGGCGCCAACCCGGCCGTGTACATGTACGCCATGGGCGCCGGCTTCGCGAACATCTTCTACAACCAGGCCACCGAAGAGCAGAAGAAGTGGGCGATCCTGGCCGCCGAGCGTGGCTGGACCTCGACCATGGTGCTCACCGAGCCCGACGCCGGCTCCGACGTCGGCGCAGGCCGCACCAAGGCCGTCCAGCAGCCCGACGGCACCTGGCACCTCGACGGCGTCAAGCGCTTCATCACCTCCGGTGACGCCGACGACCTCGGCGAGAACATCCTGCACCTGGTGCTGGCCCGCCCCGAGGGCGCAGGCCCGGGCACCAAGGGGCTGTCGCTGTTCTTCGTGCCGAAGTTCCACTTCGACCCCGAGACCGGCGAGCCCGGCGAGCGCAACGGCGTCTACGTCACCAACGTCGAGCACAAGATGGGCCTGAAGGTCTCCGCCACCTGCGAGCTGTCGCTCGGCCAGCACGGCGTGCCCGCGGTCGGCTGGCTCGTCGGCGAGGTCCACAACGGCATCGCTCAGATGTTCGAGGTCATCGAGCAGGCCCGCATGATGGTCGGTACCAAGGCCATCGCCACGCTGTCGACCGGCTACCTGAATGCGCTCGAGTACGCCAAGACCCGCGTCCAGGGTGCCGACCTGACCCAGATGACCGACAAGACGGCGCCGCGCGTCACCATCACGCACCACCCCGACGTCCGCCGCTCGCTCATGACGCAGAAGACGTACGCCGAGGGCCTGCGCGCGCTGTACCTGTACACCGCGACGTTCCAGGACGCCGAGGTCGCCAAGGCGCTGCACGACGTGGAGCCCGAACTGGCCGTCAAGGTCAACGACCTGCTGCTGCCCATCGTCAAGGGCGTCGGCTCCGAGCAGGCCTACGCCAAGCTCACGGAGTCGCTGCAGACCTTCGGCGGATCGGGCTTCCTGCAGGACTACCCCGTCGAGCAGTACATCCGCGACGCCAAGATCGACTCGCTCTACGAGGGCACCACGGCCATCCAGGCGCAGGACTTCTTCTTCCGCAAGATCGTGCGGGACAAGGGTCAGGCGCTCGCCTACGTCGCCGGGCAGATCGAGAAGTTCATCGCCAACGAGTCGGGCAACGGCCGGCTCAAGGCCGAGCGTGAACTGCTCGCCACCGCCCTGGCGGACGTGCAGGGCATGGCCGCCACCCTCACCGGCTACCTGATGGACGCGCAGAACAACCCCGCCAGCCTGTACAAGGTGGGCCTGGGTTCGGTGCGCTTCCTGATGAGCGTCGGCGATCTGGTGCTGGGCTGGCTGCTGCAGGAGCAGGCCGCCGTCGCGATCGCGGCCCTGGACGCCGGTACCGCCGGTGCCGACCGCGCCTTCTACGAGGGCAAGGTCGCCGGGGCGTCGTTCTTCGCGAAGAACTTCCTGCCGCTGCTCACCAGCACCAAGGCCGTCCTCGACAACCTCGACAACGAGGTCATGGAGCTGGACGAAGCCTCCTTCTAGGCCCCCCCTAGACCTAGGACTCCCTCCTAGCAGCGATGGGCCCCCGCTACCCGCGGGGGCCCATCGTCGTCTGCAGGCGTCGTGCGGGCACGAGCGATCTAGGACTTCGTGAGAATGGCGCGCGTGTAGAGCAGGTGGAAACCCTTGGCTTGCACGTTCTTCTGCGACGTCGACCCGGGAGCGGTGGTGACGACCGCGACGTCGCACCCCGCGTCGGTTGCCGCGGCCAGGCGCGCGGCGAGCAGCGCGGCCTGGACACCGCGCCGCCGAAACGCCGGCGCGGTCGCGGCCCCGGTCAGTTGTGCGACGCCATCGGTGAGACGCAGGCTGCCACCCCCTGCGACCTGCCCGTCGACCATCGCGACGTAGGGCACCGCGCCGGCGGTGACGAAGTCACGCATGGCTGCGTCGACGACGGCGCGCGGGAAGTCCTCGTGTGTCGGTACGCCCGCGGCGTCGGGGTGGGCGAACCCAGCTACGACGACGTCGACCCAGGCGTCGACGTCGTCCGGACCGGCCGCGCGCACCTCGACGTCCGAGGCACGCTCGACGCCACCGACCGGCAGCGGGCACCCCAGCACGTTCTCGAACCCGACGAGCCGATACCCGCGTGCGGTGAGCGTCGCGGCGATGTCGGGATCGGCGAGGCCGGCGACTTCCACCGACACCGGCGCCCCGCGCTCGAGCACGGCCCGCTCAACGTCCTCCCAATCGTCGGGCAGGCCTGCGAAGCCCAGCCCCACGACCTTGTTCATCGGCGCCCCGTCACCCCCCAGGCACGCGTAACCGCCCGCCACGGGCACTGTCAGGGTGTCGACCCCGCGCGCCGCAGCGGCCCGCGTGGCCGCGACGATCAGCTCGGCCTCGGCGGCCTCGATGCGCGCCGCCAGGTCCGTCCCGCAGAACACCGTCCGTCCTCCCTTCCCCGCCGCGAGCAGACACGAATGTGCGCGACACGCCGCAGTGTGGCGCACATTCGCGTCTGCTCGCCAGTGGATTTCAGAGCGACAGCAGCAGCGCGCGGGTGCGGGACCGGCCCTCCGGCGACGGGTCGAACGTGGCGGCCACGAATTCGTCGACGCCGACGCCGCGCAGCTCGTCGAGGCGGCCCCGCACCGTCGCCTCGTCCCCGATGATCGCCGCGTCCTCCGGACCGGCGAAACCCTCGCGGTCGAGCATGGCCCGATAGGACGGCAACTGGCCATACACCGCGAACTGCTTGGCGGCCTGCGCGCGGGCGCCGTCGACGTCGTCGGTGACGCTGATCGGCAGCGCCGCGACCACCCGCACGTCGGCCTCGTCACGGCCGGCGTCGGCGGCGGCCTGCCGCAGCCGCGGCACCACGTGACCGGCGAGCGTCGCCGGTCCGGTCATCCAGGTGCACGTGCCCGCCGTCCGGCGACCCGCGATCTTCAACAGCTGCGGTCCCAGCGCCGCCACGTACACGTCGGGCCGCGGCGCACCGGCAATGGCGAGCGCGCCGCGCGTCGAGTAGATCTCGCCGGTGGCGTCGGCCGGTTCACCCGCCAGCAGCGGCAGCAGACCGTCGAGGTACTCGTTGAGCCGCCGCACCGGGCGGTCCCACGGGATGCCCCACATGCCCTCGGTGACCATCTGATGGGTCATGCCGAGCCCCAGCACGAACCGGCCACCGGAGAGCAGGTTGAGCGTGAGCGCACGCTGCGCGAGCAGCATCGGGTGCTGATTCTGGATGGGCAGCACGCCGGTGGCCACCTGGATCCCGTCGACCTCCCGGAAGGCCGCGGCGAGGATGGTCAGCAGATCCGGCTCGTGGGGCAACTGGCTCATCCAGATGCGACCGAAACCCTCGTCGCGCAGCATGGCCAGATTGGCCACCGTCGCGTCGATCGGCGATCCCTCACCCATTCCGCTGAGTTGCCCGAACATACTGACCTGCATGAGCCGCGTCCTCCTTCGTCACCGTTGCACCGCCATCGAATCATGACCACCGAACCGGCCCGGCTGCGCAACTTCGGACCGAACTGGTTCGCCTCGGTCATGGGCACCGGGATCGTCGCCACCGCGGGCGCCGGCCTGCCGATCCACGTGCCGGGCCTGCACGTGTTCTCCCGGTGCGTCTGGGTGGTGGCCGCGGTGCTGCTGGTGATCCTCGTCGTGGCGGTGTCCGTGCAATGGTTCCGGCACCCGACCGCGGCGCGCGGCCACGCCCGCAATCCGCAGATGGCGCACTTCTACGGGGCCGCGCCGATGGCGTTCATGACGGTCGGCTCGGGCGCACTGCTGGTGGGCAGGGACCTGATCGGCGAGCGGGCCGCCGTCGACCTGGCATGGGCGCTGTGGACGACGGGCACGCTCGGCGGCCTGTTCACCGCCATCACCATCCCGTATCTCATGTTCACCCAGATCGACGTCGGGCCCGACGCGGCGTTCGGCGGCTGGTTGATGCCCGTGGTGCCGCCGATGGTGTCGGCCGCCGGCGGTGCGCTGCTCATCCCGCACATGGCGCCGGGAACGGGCCGCGAGACCATGCTCTACGGCTGCTACGCCATGTTCGGGTTGTCGCTCGTGGCCGCGCTGATCATCATCTCCCTGATCTGGAGCAGGCTCGCGCACTACGGCACGTCCGGGACGGCGCGCGTCCCGACGCTGTGGATCGTGCTGGGGCCCCTGGGCCAGGGCATCACGGCCGCGGGGCTCCTGGGTTCCCAGGCCGCGCACGCCGTGCCCGCCGACGTGGCCTCGGGCATGGCCGTGTTCTCGATCCTGTTCGGCGTGCCGGTGTGGGGCTTCGCCGTGCTGTGGATCGCGCTGGCGACGTCGCTGACCGTCCGGACGCTGCGCCGCGGCATGCCCTTCGCCCTGACATGGTGGAGTCTGACGTTCCCGGTCGGCACGTTCGTCACCGGCACGACCCAGCTCGCGCTGCATACCGGCCTGCCCGCGTTCCGGGTGGCCGCGGTGGTGGCGTACGGGTGCCTGCTGTGCACGTGGACGCTGGTCACGGTGCAGACCACGCGCGGCAGCGTGCGCGGGCACCTGTTCCAGCCGCCGGCGTCGACGGCGCCCGTCACGGCCAGGAAGGACCAGCCGGCGACCCCGTGAGGGGGCCACCAACGACGAGAGCCCCGTGTTGCCGTCGGGTCGGGGGGTCAGACGGCAACACGGAGCCACTACCTACATCGGGGGTGCTCCCTCGGGCGTTACAGCGCCGGAGGAGAAGCCTCCCCCGACATCACCTAGGCCTCGAGGATGGCGGTGACGCCCTGGCCGCCCGCCGCGCACACCGAGATCAGGCCGCGCACCGGCTGACCGGTCTGCTGCTTCTTCTCGGCGAGCTGCTTGGCCAGCTGGGCGACGATGCGGCCGCCGGTCGCGGCGAACGGGTGACCCGCGGCCAGCGACGACCCGTTGACGTTGAGCTTGGACCGGTCGATGCTGCCCAGCGGGGCGTCGAGGCCGAGGCGTTCCTTGCAGTACTCGTCGGACTCCCAGGCCTGCAGCGTGGCGAGCACCACCGACGCGAACGCCTCGTGGATCTCGTAGAAGTCGAAGTCCTGCAGCGTCAGCCCGTTGCGGGCCAGCAGGCGCGGCACGGCGTAGGTGGGCGCCATGAGCAGGCCGTCGTCGCCGTTGACGTAGTCGACGGCCGCGGTCTCGCCGTCGACGAAGTAGGCCAGCACGGGCAGGTTGCGCTGCGCGGCCCATTCCTCGGACGCCAGCAGCGAGACCGACGCGCCGTCGGTGAGCGGCGTCGAGTTGCCCGCCGTCATGGTCGCGTCGCCCAGCTTCACGCCGAACACCGGCTTGAGCTTGGCCAGCTTCTCCTGCGACGAGTCGGCGCGCAGGTTGTTGTCGCGGTACAGCCCGAGGAACGGGGTGACGAGGTCGTCGAAGAAGCCCCGGTCGTAGGCGGCTGCCATGTTGCGGTGGCTCGCGGCGGCCAACTCGTCCTGGTCGACGCGCTTGACGCCCATCTTCTTGGCGGTGATGGCGGCGTGTTCGCCCATCGACAGGCCGGTGCGCGGCTCGCCGTTGGTGGGGATCTCGACGCCGACGGCCGCCGGCAGCTTGCCGACGAGCTTCAGCCGGTCGACGTTGGTCTTGGCGCGGCGCAATCCGAGCAGGACGCGGCGCAGGTCGTCGCCGAACGCGATGGGCGCGTCGGAGGTGGTGTCGACGCCTCCCGCGACGGCCGAGTCGTACTGCCCGAGCGCGATGGCGTTGGCGACGGCGATCGTGGACTGCAGACCGGTACCGCAGGCCTGCTGCAGGTCGTAGGCCGGCGTGTGCGGGTTGAGCGAGGTGCCCAGTACGCATTCGCGCATCAGGTTGAAGTCGCGGCTGTGCTTGAGCACGGCGCCGCCGACGACGGCGCCCAGCCGCTCGCCCGCGAGGTGGAAGCGGTCGATCAGGCCGTCGAGCGCCGCGGTGAACATGTCCTGGTTGGACGCGCTGGCGTAGGCGCCGTCAGAGCGGGCGAAGGGGATGCGGTTGCCACCGAGGATGGCCACCCGACGGGCGGTGTTGGTTGCCACGTTTGCCTCCGGTACGTCGCGGGGAAGATGGGGTGTCGAGCGTCATACTACCCACCGTTCTTACTCTGGAGTAAGTTCGGTGACCGACGACATAGGCATACCCACATGCCTCACCCAATAGCGATGTCGAAAGGCAGCACAGTGGCTACCGACCTGTTCTCGCAAGTGGTCAACTCCGGGCCAGGAAAACTCCTCGCCAAGCAGCTGGGCGTCCCGCAGCCCCAGGAACTGCGGCGCTACCGCGCCGGCGAGCCGCCGCTGGCGGGCTCGCTGCTGATCGGCGGCGACGGCCGCGTCGCCGAACCGCTGCGCGCCGCCCTCGCCGACGACTACGAGGTGGTGGGCAACAACGTCGGCGGCCGGTGGGCCGACACGTTCGGCGGGCTGGCCTTCGACGCCACCGGCATCACCACGCCCGAGGGCCTGCGGGCGCTCTACGAGTTCTTCACCCCGGTGCTGCGCAACCTCGCTCCGAACGCCCGCCTGGCCGTCGTCGGCACCACCCCCGACGAGACCGGCAGCGTCGACGAGCGCATCGCCCAACGCGCGCTGGAGGGCTTCACCCGCTCCCTGGGCAAGGAACTGCGCAACGGCGCCACCATCAACCTGGTGTACCTGTCGCCCGACGCCAAGCCCGCGGCCACCGGCCTGGAGTCGACGCTGCGGTTCATCCTCAGCGGCAAGTCCGCCTACGTCGACGGCCAGGTGTTCTACGTGGGCGCCGCGGACTCGACACCACCCGCCGACTGGGACAAGCCGCTCGACGGCAAGGTCGCCATCATCACCGGCGCGGCCCGCGGCATCGGGGCCGAGATCGCGAAGGTCTTCGCCCGCGACGGCGCGCACGTCGTCGCCATCGACGTCGAGGGTGCCGCCGAGGCGCTGCAGGAGACCGCGTCGAAGGTAGGCGGTACCGCGCTCACCCTCGACGTCACCGCCGCCGACGCCGTCGACCGCATCGTCGCGCACCTGCGCGAGCACCACGACGGCAAGGCCGACGTGCTGGTCAACAACGCGGGCATCACCCGCGACAAGCTGCTGGCCAACATGGACGACGCCCGCTGGGACTCGGTGATCGCGGTGAACCTGCTGGCCCCGCAGCGGCTGGCGCAGGGTCTGGTGGACCAGGGCGCCATCGGCGCGGGTGGGCGCATCGTCGGGCTGTCCTCGATGGCCGGCATCGCGGGCAACCGCGGGCAGACCAACTACGCGGCCACCAAGGCGGGCATGATCGGGCTGACGCAGGCGCTCGCCCCCGTGCTCGGCGAGCAGGACATCACCATCAACGCCGTGGCCCCCGGCTTCATCGAGACCAAGATGACTGACGCCATCCCGCTGGCCACCCGCGAGGTGGGCCGTCGGCTGAACTCCCTGTTCCAGGGCGGCAAGCCGGTCGACGTGGCCGAGGCCATCGCCTACTTCGCCAGCCCCGCGTCGAATGCCGTGACCGGCAACACCATTCGGGTGTGCGGTCAGGCCATGATCGGCGCGTGACCGCCATGGCAGCCGAACAGCCCAGCGGGCTGCTGAACATGGCACGGGCGGTGGCGGGCGCGCTGCCGTTCGTCTCACGCGGCGGGCGCTTGCCCGACCGTACGGTCCGGGTCGAGGGCCTGGCGATCGACCCGGCCAACGTCGCCGCCTACGCCCAGGTGACCGGGTTGCGCTTCGGCGACACCGTGCCGTTGACCTACCCGTTCGCGTTGACCTTCCCCTCGGTGATGTCACTCGTCAGCGGCTTCGACTTCCCGTTCGCCGCAATGGGTTCGGTGCACGTCGAGAACGAGATCACGCAGTACCGTCCGATCTCGGTCACCGACGTCGTGGACGTGGCCGTGCACGCCGAGAACCTGCGCGAGCACCGCAAGGGTCTGCTGGTCGACGTCGTCACCGACGTCCGGGTGGGCAACGACGTCGCCTGGCACCAGGTGACGACGTTCCTGCACCAGCAGCGCACCAGCCTGTCCGGGGAGCCGAAACCGCCGCCGCAGAAGCAGCCGAAGCTGCCGCCGCCCAACACGATCCTGTCGATCAGCCCCGGTCAGATCCGGCACTACGCCTCGGTGGGCGGGGACCACAACCCCATCCACACCAGCTCGGTGGGTGCCAAGCTGTTCGGCTTCCCGACGGCCATCGCGCACGGGATGTTCAGCGCGGCAGCGGTGTTGGCCAACGTCGAGGGGCAGCTGCCCGACGCCGTCCGGTACTCGGTGAAGTTCGGCAAGCCCGTGCTGCTGCCCGCCCGCGTGGGACTGTGGACCGAGCGCACCGGCGATACGTGGCACCTGGCGTTGCGCCACCTGTCGAAGGGCTACCCGCACCTCACGGCCACGCTGACCCCGCTCTAGCCGCGCGTCGGGGGCTCTCCGGGCGCACCCTTGAGGCCGCGCCAGAACAGGTTGATCATCAGCTCGGCGGCGTCGTGAACGTCGGTGTCGCCCATGCTGACCCGATTGGCGACGGCCTCACCGGCACCCACCAGGGCGACGGCCATCATGTCGAAGTCCGTGCCGGGCTCGGGGTTCCGGGTGCCGGACAGCAGGAGCCTACCGACGAGGTCGATGATGCGTTCGCGGCCTTCGCGCACCGTGTGCGCGAAGGCCTGCGAGCTGGTGGCCTGCGTGTACAGCACGATCCACGAGGCACGGTTCTCGTCGATGTAGCTCAGCACCGAGACCACCGCGGTGCGCAACAAGTCCTTGGGCCCCAACGTGAAGTCGATGCCCGCACGCACCGAGTCGACGAAGCGCGCCAACTCGCGGTCCAGGCACGCGCCGAACAGCTCCTCCTTGGACCCGTAGTACAGGTAGAGCATCGGCTTGGAGATCTGGGCCTGGGCGGCGATCGCGTCCATCGACGTCTCGTGGTAGCCGTTCACCGAGAACATCTGCACGGCGGCGTCGAGCATCTGCTGCTCACGCACCGCGCGCGGCAACCGCTTCGTTCCACCTGCCATGGGTTCAGGGTAGTGAATGGCGGACGACCGCGAGATGACGAGGGCCGGATGTCAGCGTTGCGAGTCGCGGGTCACGGCAGCACTTCGCCGCGCCGACGCTCCTCCCACAACGCCATTCGCGTGCGGGCCGGCTCGCCGATGGCGTCCATCACCAACGGGATCAGCAACTCGGTGAGCAGGAAGCCCGCCGCCATGCTCTGGTAGACGGTGCCCACGGTGCTGGAGGCCGCCAGCACCACCTCGGCATCGGGCGCCACCGGGCAGGCCAGGTCGTCGGTGACCAGCAGCACCGTCGCGCCCGCGCGGTGGACGTCGGCCGCGAGGTCGGCGGCGCTGCGGTGGTAGCGGTGGAAGTCGAACAGCACGACGACGTCGCGGCGGGTCATGTCCATCATCGATCCGAGGTCGGCACCCTTGGGGTCCGACAGCAGCCGCACGCCAGGGCGCAGCTGTTCGAGGTGGGCGGCCAGGTAGACCGCCAGTAGGTGCGAGAAGCGGCCCCCGTGCAGGTGCAGCGGGCGCGAGGAGTCGGCGAGCAGCGCCACCGCGGCCTCCAGCGTGGCGGCGGGCAGCAGGGCCAGCGTCTCCATGGCCCGGTCGTTCTGCGCGCGCGCCTGGTGCAGCAGCCGGTCGAGCTGGCTGCCCGCGGGCGGCGCGTCGGGCAGCCGCGTCAGCGGTCCGCTGGACTGCGCCGTCAGCTCCGCCCGCAGCGCGACCTGCAGGTCGGTGAAGCCGTCGTACCCCAGCGACTGGGCGAACCGCAGCACCGTCGGCGGGCTGACGTCGGCCCGTTCGGCGAGCCGCGCGGCACTGGCCAGACCGGCGCTGGGATAGTCGGCCAGCAGCGCACGCCCGACGCGCCGTTCCGCCTTGCTCAGCGTGGCCAGCGCGGCGCCGGTGCGTGCCGCGACGCTCTCAGCCATGGTCTGCGCTCGGCCCGTTCATCACGATCAATCTGCCACGAGCGGCAGCACCCTCACCGACAGATCGTGCAGCGACACCGCCGTCACGCTCTCCGGCGGCAGCGGTTGCCATTCCAGGTTGCCGAAGCCGGTGGAACCGATCACCACCGTGCCGGGGTCGGGGCGCGCGATCCGCAGCGCGAAGTAGTCCTCGAGGTGTTCGGCGGGCAGATCGGTGGCGCTGATCTCCTCGATGTCCTCGTCGAGCAGCACGCTCGAGGCGTGCGCGTGCACGGCGACGAGCGTGCCCTCACCGAGGATCAGCGCGTTGAGGCTGGCGTCGGGGTAGTGTGCGCGCAGGTGCACGACGGCCCGACGCACGGCCTCCTCGAGATTGGGCGCGCCGCGCCGATGTTGGCGGATCACCGCGAAATACCGCTCGCTGTCGGTGGTTCCGCGCAGCGTCGCGGTCACGTCGGGGTCGAGCAGCGCCGACAGGCCCGCGAGGGGCTTGATGGAGCCGTTGTGGGCCATCGCGAGCCCGTCCGCGGCGAAGGGATGCGAGTTCTCCGGTCGCACCGCGAGACCGTTGGTGGCCCAGCGCAGGTGCACCAGCGACGCCAGGGCGGGCTCCTTGACGGCGGCGGCGAAGTCCGGGTCGACCGTCGCGTTGTCCGCGGACACGCGCACGGCGGGCAGCGCATCGGCTTCGGGTACCGCCGCGACGCCCCAGCCGTCGCCGTGGATCTGGGTGAGGGCCAAGAAGTCGGCGAGCAGGCCGTCGCCGACGGCGTCGGTCACCGAGATCGGCTCGGCGGACGCGATCCCCAGCAGTCGACACATCTCCATCCCCCGTTCGTCAGCCCGCCGAATCTAACGAATGAATCATAAAGGCGGCAATTTAAAGACGATGAAACATTTATGACATAGCTTCATCCGGACACGGGGTTTCCGAGGAGGTCGACGTGCCCGACGGTCGAGATGCGTTCATCGACGAACTTCGTAGCGACGGCGTCACCATCGTCGCCGGGTCGATCACCGACCTGGCGGGCGTGACCAGGGCCAAGTACGTTCCCCTGCGCCGGCTGCCCGCGTTCGAGCGCTCCGGCATGGGCGTCTCCCCCTCCTGGAGCGTGTTCTGCGTCGACAGCGGCATCGCGTTCACCCCGACCATCGGCGTCGCGGGCGACCTGCGCATCCGCATCGACCCCGCCGACGTGCGCGTCGTCGACGACGGTGTGGCCTGGGCCCCCGGCAACCTCGGAGACCAGGAGGGCAACCCCGCCCCGCTGTGCACCCGCACGCTGCTGGCCGGGTTCGAACGTGCCGCCGCCGACAGCGGGCTGCGCGTGCTGCTCGGCGGGGAGCTGGAGTGCACCATGCTGGCGGCCGACGGAGGACCGGCCACCACCGAGCCGTGGTCGCCCTACGGCATCCGCACCTCGCTGGACCGCTCGGCGTTCCTGGTGGACCTCGCCACCGCCGCAGAACGCGCCGGCGTGCGCATCGACCAGCTGCACACCGAGTACGGGCACGACCAGCTGGAGGTGTCGCTGCCGCCGGACACGCCCGTCGCCGCCGTCGACGCCGTGATCGCCGCACGCATCGTCATCAGTCGGGCCGCCGCCCGCCACGGGCTGCGAATCTCGTTCTCGCCGGTGCCCTTCGAGGGCGCGGCGGGCAACGGCGCGCACCTGCACCTGTCATTCGCCGACGCCGAGGGCCAGCTGTTCTCCGGTGGCACCGGGCCGCACGGCATCCGGCCCGCGGGCGCCGCCGCCATCGGCGGCGTCCTGGACACGGTGGGCGACCTGATCGGCGTCTACGCCGGATCGGCCCTGTCGGCGCTGCGGCTGCGACCGGGCAACTGGGCGGGCGCCACGGCCTGCTGGGGCCTGGAGAACCGGGAGGCAGCCGTGCGCTTCATCGCCGCGACCCCGGGAAATCCCCACGGCGCCAACGTCGAACTCAAGCTGGTGGATCCGAGCGCCAACCCGTACCTGGCCGCCGCCGCGTTCCTCGGCAGCGCACTGCGCGGCATCGAGGACGGCATCGCCCTGCCACCAGAGGTGCCCGCGAACCCGGCCGAGTCCGACGTGACCACCCGCCCGCTGCCCACCGGCCAGCGCGACGCCCTCGACGCCCTGGAGACATCGAGCGTCGCGGCACGACTGCTCACCCCCGAGATCGTCGACGCCCTGCTGGCCGTGCGTCGCTACGAGAGCAAGACGTTCGGCGACCTGCCCGCGGACCAGGCGTGCGACGCCCTGCGGCTCGCCTGGACCTGCTGACCCCAACCGCCCCGCCTCGAAACCATCACGCCCTCGAAACACCCTGCCGGAACGGAGAATCCCATGGCCACGACCGAAGCCGCCGATCAAATCCCCCACCGCAGGCTGCCGTTCTGGGTCGCACTGGCCCTCTCGGTGGCCCTCGTCGGTCCCACGCTGGCCATGTCGGGCAACGGTCAGGGTCTCATCGCCACCGTGGGCAAGTCGCTGCCGCTGGTGTTCCTCATCGGCCTGGTGGGGGTGTCGCTGGTCGGCTACAGCTTCGTGCGGCTCACCCGCCACCTCAACCATGCCGGCTCGGCCTACGGCCTGGTGGGCGGCACCGTCGGCCCGCGCGCCGGGTTCTTCTCCGGCTTCGCCATGCTCGGCGCCTACTGGGGTTTCTCCATCGGCACGCTCGCGCTGACCGCCGCATTCGTGAACTCGTTCATCGCCGCGCTGCAACCCGACAACCCGACACCGTACGAAGTGCCATGGCTGGTGATCGTCGCCATCGGTGCCGCGGTGTCGTTCCTGTTGTCGGGGCGCGACATCCAGCTGCTCGCCAAGATCCTGCTCGCCATCGAGGGCCTCGGCATCCTCGCCATGGTCGTACTCGTGGTGGTGATCTTCGCCAAGGGCGGCGCACCGTCGACCGGCATCGACTTCTCGGTGTTCTCGTTCTCCGGTGGCGACGTGTCCTCGGCCGCCGTGCTCGCGGGCGTCGTGGCCGCCTTCCTGTCGTGGGCGGGCTTCGAGGCGTGCGCCTCCATGGGTGAGGAGACCGACGATCCCAAGCGCAACATCCCCCGCGCGCTCGCGGGCACGCTGATCCTCACCGGCGTGCTGTTCGTCGTGGTGATGTTCGCCCAGGTGGTCGGGTTCGGTACCGACCCCGCGGGCCTGGAGGCGTTCCAGGGATCCGGAAACACGTTGGGCGACCTGGGCGGAACGTACGTCGGCCAGTGGTTCTCGCTGGTGATCATCTTCACCGCCATCGTCTCGGCGTTCGGCTGCCACCTCGCCACGTCGGCGACGTCGGGGCGGATGCTCTACGCGTTCGGCCGCGACGGCTTCGGGCCACGCGCGTTGGCGCACATCCACCCCCGCACCGGCGGCCCGCGACGCGCCACCTGGTTGGTGGTCGGGGTGGCGCTGGTGGTGAACCTGCTGTGCGGCGCCACCGGGTGGCCGGACATGGGCACCGGCAACGACGCCATCGACGCGTACTTCCTGTTCGCCGTCGCCGGCTCGGTCTGCCTCATGGTGTGCTACCTGCTGGTGGAACTGGCCGCGGCCTACTTCGTGGGCGCGCCGAAGTTCGTCGCCGTGCACGGCGGCGCGGGCAAGGTGGCGGGCCTGGTGCTGCCGCTGCTCGGCGCGGTGGTCATCGTGACGGTGCTGTGGTTCAACGTCAAGGACGCCGAGAGCTGGACGGCCGCACCGATGCTCGGCCTGTACTGGTGCGCGGTGGGCCTGGTGATCGCCATCGCCGCGTCCGGCATCGCCAAACGCGTCGGAGCGTCACTGGCCGAAGAGCTGGACATGGCCGGCGATGCGGCCTCGCACCGGCCGTCGGCCAACCCCGCTGCACCGGCGTGAGCACGCTCTACGCCCGCGACCACGCGGCCGTCGCGGGAATCGAGAAGCTGCGCTTCTTCCCGCTGGAGGTGGCGTCCGGGCGGGGCTGCACGCTGGTGACCCCCGACGGCCGGGAACTGCTTGACCTCTCGGCCACCTGGACCGCCTCGGGGATGGGCCACGGACACCCCGCGATCGTCGAGGCCGTCACGCGCGCGGTACGCGACGCTCCCGGCTCCGGTGGTCTGTCGGCCGTGCATCCCGATTCGGTGGGCCTCGCCGAAGACCTGCTGGCGCTGGTGCCCGGCACGGGTGAGCGCCGGGTGTACCTGGGTCATGCCGGGTCCGACGCCAACGACGTGGCGCTGCGCGCATGCCGGCACGCCACCGGCAAGCGCACCGTGGTGGCGTTCGAGCACTCCTATCACGGCGGCGTCGGGCTGGCCATGGGCGTGTCCGGCGTGCACGTCGACGCCGGCGCGCCCGCCGATCCGGACGCCGTGTTCCTGCCGTATCCCAACCCGTTTCGGCCGGGGCCCGGCGGCGTCGACGCCGACGTGACGGCATGCCTGGAACTCGCCGAGCGCCACCTCGCGGGCGGGCGCGTCGCGTGCCTCATCGTCGAACCCATCCTCTCCGACGGTGGTCTGGTGGTGCCGCCGGACGGCTTCCTGGCCCGGTTGCACGCCGTGTGCCGCGCGCACCGGGTACCGATGATCTGCGACGAGGTGAAGATGGGCCTGGGCAGACCGGGCACGCTGCACGCCTTCGAGCACGACGGCGTGGTGCCGGACCTGGTGACCTTCGGCAAGGTGCTCGGCGGCGGGCTGCCCCTGTCGGCCGCGGTGGGTCCCGCCGACATCCTCGACCACCCACCCGCCGCCGCGCTGCTCACCACCGCGGGCAACCCGGTGTGCACGGCCGCGGGTCGCGCCGTGCTGCGCACCATCACCGCCGAGGGCCTCGTCGACAATGCCGCGAGAGTGGGTGCGGTGCTTGCCGATTCGCTGCGTGCCCTCGACGGCGGCGGCCGCATCGGCGACGTCCGCGGGCGCGGACTCGCCCTCGGCCTGGAGTTGGTGGACCCCGAGACCGGGGCACGGGACGACCGCCTGGCGGCCGCGGTGGTCTACCGTGCGTGGGAGTTGGGCGCGGTGGTCTACTACGTCGGCGGCAACGTCCTGGAGATCACGCCGCCGCTGGTGCTCACCGAGCCCCAGGCCCACCGCGCGGCCGAGATCCTCGGCGAGGCGATCACCGACGCGGCGGCGGGCAGGGTGGACGAGGAAGAGGTGGCGAAGTATGCCGGGTGGTAGGGGCGAGCGGAGCGACGGGGAAAAGACCAGGGGCGAGCGGATCGACGTGTTCTCGGGGGTGACCGACCGGGTGCCCGACGGCCTGGCCGAGCACCTGCGCACGGTGTCGCTGATCGACCACCACGTGCACGGCACGTTCAACCAGCCGATCGACCGCGCCACGTTCGAGTTCTCCATCAACGAGGGATCCAACGATCCGGTGCCGCCGTGGATGAGCCAGTTCGATTCCCCACTCGGGCAATCCATTCGACGCTGGTGCGCACCGCTGCTCGGTCTGCCCGCGCTGGCCGACGCCGAGGACTACTGGAAACGACGTCGAGAGTTCGGCCCCGACGAGCTGGCGACGGTCATGCTGCCCGCCGCCGGCGTGTCCCGCTGGATCGTCGACACCGGGTTCAAGGGCGACCAGATCACCACCCACCGACGGCTCGCGGAGCTGGCGGGCGGCCGCTCGTCGGAGATCGTGCGCCTGGAACGGGTGGCCGAGGACCTGATCGAGGCGGGCACCGCCGCCGAGGAGTTCTGCGACGCGCTGCGCGCCGCGTTGGCCGCCGCCGCTGCCGACCCCGTGGTGGTGGGCACCAAGACGATCGTGGCCTACCGCACCGGTTTCGACATCGCGTGGGGCCGGCCCTCCGACGCCGACGTGATCGCACGTGTCCGCGCCCTGGCGGCGCAGCCGGGTCCGCCGCGCATCGCCGACCCGGTGCTCATCGCGTTTGGCGTGCACGAGGCGGCGGCGCACGGGTTGCCCATCCAGGTGCACGTCGGCTTCGGGGACCGCGACCTGGACCTGCACCGCTGCGATCCCCTGTTGCTGCTGCCCCTGCTGCGCGACATGCCGCCGGTACCCGTGCTGCTGCTGCACTGCTATCCGTTCCACCGCCAAGCCGGTTATCTGGCACAGGCTTTCGATCACGTGAACTTCGACGTGGGGCTGGCCGTCAACTATCTGGGCGCCCGGTCGACGGCACTGGTCGCCGAGGCGTTGGAGACCGCACCGTTCGCCAAGCAGCTGTACTCGTCGGACGCGTTCGGCCCGCCGGAGCTGCACGTGCTCGGGTCGGTGCTGTGGCGCCGGGCGATGGGGCTGGTGCTCGGTGACTGGGTGCGCACGGGCGACTGCACCGAGGCCGACGCCATCCGCATCGTCGACCTGGTCGGCGTGGCGAACGCCGAGCGGATCTACGGGCCGTGAACCATTCCGGCACACCGCTTCTGGACTGTCTGCGGACGTTCGTCGAGCGCGAGCAGGCACCGTTCTACTCCCCCGGACACAAGGGTGGGCGCACCCTGGACCCGTGGCTGCGGGAGCACCTCGCGGCCGTCGACCTGAACAACCTGCCCGACACCGACACGCTGCACTGCCCGGAGGGCCCGATCCTCGAGGCCGAGCGGCTGGTCGCCGACGCCTGGGGCGTGCCCAAGAGCTTCCTGATGGTGCAGGGGTCGACGGGCGGCAACGTCGCGGTGGCGCTGACCGCGCTGCGGCCCGGCGACACGGTGCTGGTGGCGCGCAACGCCCACAAGTCGGTGCTGGCCGGGTTGATCCAGGTGGGCGCCCGGCCGGTGTGGCTGGAACCCCGCTGGGACGCCGAGTTCGGCGTGGCCCACGGCGTGGACTTCGACGTCGTCGAGCGCGCGTTCGCCGGGAACGGCGCGGGCGCCGCGGCGCTGTGGCTGCTGCACCCCACCTACTACGGCACGTGCGGCGACGTCACCGCGCTGGCGGCGACGTGCCGCGCGCACGGGGCGCGGCTGCTGATCGACGGCGCGCACTCGCCGCACTTCGCCTTCCACCCCGAACTACCCACTGCCGGTGAACGATCCGGGGCGGCCGCCACCGTGCAGTCGGTGCACAAGATCCTGTCGGGGCTGAGCCAGGCCGCGCTGCTGCACGTCGACACCGCTCAGTTCGAGGAGGCCGCGGTGCGCCGCGCGCTGCAGGTGGTGCAGACCACCAGCCCGCAGTTCGCGATCATGGCGTCGATCGACCACGCGCGCCGCCAGATGGCACTCGACGGGCATGCCCTGCTGGACGGGGTGCTGCAGCGCACCCGCCGCGCGGCCACCGCGCTGGCAGCCATCCCCGGCCTCACCGTGTTCGGCAGGCAGCACCTCGCCGGGCCGGGCACCGGGACGTGTGAACTCGACGAGACCAAGGTGCTCGTCGGCACGGCGGGCGTCGCCGCCGACGCGCGGGAGTTGCTGGCCCGCCTCAACCGCACGCACGGCGTGCAACCCGAGCTCGCCGGCACGGGGCACGTGCTGTGCATCGCCACCATCGGCAACACCGACGCCGACTTCGAGCGGCTGACGTCGGCGTTCGCCGAGACGTGCGCGCACTTCGGCCGGCGCGAGCCGGGCGCCGTCAGCACGCTGACGTCCGACGTGCTGGCCGTGCGCCCGGTCGCCGTGCTGACCCCGCGCGAGGCGTTCTTCGCCGCCGAGGAGACCGTGCCGCTGGCCGCGGCTGCGGGCCGGATCAGCGCCGAGGCCATCACGCCGTACCCGCCCGGCATTCCGCTGGTGATGCCCGGCGAGCGTTTGGACGCCGACGTCATCGGCCTGCTCGCGGCGCTGCGCCGCGCGGGCAACCCGATCAGCGCCGCCGATCCGACGCTGGCGGGCGTCACCGTGGTGCGCTGAAGGTCAGCAGCGCGGCGAACGGCCCTTGACGGCGGCCATCTTCAGCACGGAGGCGTCGACGCGGGCCGGGTCCAGCTCGCCTGCGGTCACCGCGGCCTCGAGCCGGTCCAGGACGGCGGGCACCTCGGCCGTCGTCAGCCACAGCGCCACGTCGGTACCGGCCCGCAGGGAGCGCAGCACGGCCTCGGGGACGCCGTAGCGGTCGGTGATGGCGCCCATGCCGGACAGGTCGTCGGTGAACACCAGGCCACCGAACGGCGGCCCGCCGTACCCGCCGGAGCGCAGCAGATCGTAGGCCGCCGGGCTCAGGCTGGCCGGATCGTCACCGGTGAGGCCGGGCACCTGCATGTGCCCCACCATGACGGCCACCGGCGCGGCGGTCAGCAGCTCACGGTAGGGCACCAGGTCGTCGGCCTGCAACGCATCCAGCGGCGGGGTGACCACGCCGCCGACGTGGGAGTCGCCCGACGCGTGCCCGTGTCCGGGAAAGTGCTTGAGCACGGGCAGCAGCCCGGCGTCGCGCAGTCCCTGGGCGTACGCGCCGGCGTACGCCGTCACCTGGGCGGGGTCGGAGCCGAACGACCGGTCGCCGATGACCTCGTCGTCGGGCTCCTCGGTGACGTCGACGACGGGGGCGAAGTCGATGGTGATGCCGAGGGCGCGCATCTTCTGCCCGCGGGCGAACGCGATGTCGCGCACCTGCTCGGGCGTGTTGGTGCGCGCGAGTTCGCGCGGCGACGGTTGCGAGCCGATGAGATCGCTGAGCCGCTGGACGCGACCGCCCTCCTCGTCGACGCTGATGGCCGGCGGCAGCGGCGCCGCGGTGTTCGCCAGCGCGGCGACGGTGCCGTCGGACAGCATCGAGCGGTCGGTCCAGCTGCCCACGAAGATCCCGCCGACGTGCTGCTGGTCGACGACGGCCTTGGCGTCGGCGCCGTCGGTGACGCCCACGACGAGCAGCTGCGCCAGCTTGTCGCGGGTCGACATCGACGCCAGCAGGGCGGCGCCGTCACCGCACGCGGGTGCCGCAGGGGCGGCAGGCAACGTCGTCGACGTCGACAGCGGGGTGGCCTGCGGCCCGGCCTGCTCGTCGGTCGCCGACCTGCTCGGCGACGCCGAACAGGCCAGGGTTCCGGCCAGTGTCACTGCGGACGTCAGCAGCACGGTGCACAGACCGCGGGCCGTTCTCGGGGTGGCAACCATGACCGTCGAGGCTAACGGGCGCCGTGCTAGTTTGGCCGGGTGGATCGGTTCGTCTTGCCCGCAGCGGCCAGCATCGTGGTGGGTCTGCTGCTCGGGGCGGCGGCCATCTTCGGGCTGACGCTGATGGTGCAAGAGGACAGCAAGCCTCCGGTGCAAGCCGGCGACCCGGGGTCGTCGGTGCTCAACAGGGTCGAGTACGGCGACCGCACGTAACGCACCCCCGGTTTCCCGGCGTTGGCTGTGGCTGGTTGCCGCCGCCGCGCTGATCCTGAGCTTCGCCCAGTCACCGGGCAAGGTCTCCCCCGACACGAAGCTCGACCTCACCGCCAACCCGGCGCGGTTCCTCGCGCGCGCCGCGCACCTATGGAACGGTGAACTGCCCTTCGGTCAGGCGCAGAATCAGGCGTACGGCTACCTGTTCCCGCACGGCACCTTCTTCCTCGCCGGTGACGTCCTCGGGCTGCCCGGGTGGGTGACGCAGCGACTCTGGTGGGCGGTGCTGCTCGCCGTCGGCTTCTGGGGGGTGCTGCGCGTCGCCGAGGCCCTGGGCATCGGCACCACGAGTTCGCGGGTGGTGGCCGCCGCGGCGTTCGCGCTGTCACCGCGCGCGCTGACCACGCTGGGTGCGATCTCGTCGGAGACGCTGCCCATGATGCTGGCGCCCTGGGTGCTGCTGCCGGTGATCTACGCCCTCGACGGCGCGACGGCGCCCGACGGACGTTGGCGCAGCGTCCGGGTGCTGGCGGCGCGATCGGCGGTGGCCGTGGCGCTGATGGGCGCCGTCAACGCCGTCGCCACGCTGACCGGGTGCCTGGCCGCGGTGCTGTGGTGGGCCGCGCACCGCCCCACCCGGCAGTGGTGGCGGTTCACCGGTTGGTGGGCGTTGTGTTCGGCGCTCGCGGTCACGTGGTGGGTGGTCGCGCTGCTGATGCTGGGCCGGGTCAGCCCGCCGTTCCTGGACTTCATCGAGTCGTCGGGGGTGACGACGCAGTGGCTGTCGCTCACCGAGGTGCTGCGCGGCACCTACGCGTGGACGCCGTTCGTCGATCCGTCGGCGACCGCGGGCACGTCGCTGGTCACCTCGTCGGTGGCGGTGCTCGCGACGACGCTGGTCACCGCCGGGGGTCTGGCCGGGCTGGCCATGCGGTCGATGCCGGCGCGCGGCCGGCTGGTCACGATGCTGCTGGTGGGCGTGGCGCTGCTGGCCGCCGGGTATTCCGGCGGTCTGGGCTCTCCCATCGCCCACCAGGTGCAGGCCTTCCTCGACGCCTCGGGCACCCCGCTGCGCAACGTGCACAAGCTGGAGCCGATGCTGCGGCTGCCCATCGTGCTGGGCCTGGCGCACCTGCTGGGCCGGGTCCCGTTGCCGGGCAGCGTGTCCCGACGCGAGCTGATCGACGCCTACGCCCATCCGGAACGCAACCGGCGGGTGGCGGTGGGCATCGTGGTGCTCGCGGCGCTGACCGCGGCGACCTCGCTGGCCTGGACCGGCAGGCTCACCCCGCCGGGGACGTTCACGGCCATCCCGGGCTATTGGCACGACACGGCCGCCTGGCTCGACGAGCACAACGCCACCGGCACCCCGGGCGCCGGGCGGGTGCTGGTGGTGCCGGGTGCCCCGTTCGCGACCCAGGTGTGGGGCAACAGTCACGACGAGCCGCTGCAGGTGCTGGGCTCCAGCCCCTGGGGGGTGCGCGACTCGATCCCCCTGACACCGCCGCAGACCATCCGCGCCCTGGATTCGGTGCAGCGCCTGTTCGCCGCGGGCCGGCCCTCGGCGGGCCTGGCAGAAACGCTTGCCCGCCAAGGCATCGCGTACGTGGTGGTGCGCAACGACCTGGATCCGGACACCTCCCGGTCGGCGCGGCCCGTGCTGGTGCACCGCGCCATCGACGGCTCCCCCGGGCTGACCGAGGTCGCGCGGTTCGGCGACCCGGTGGGTGCGGGCACGCTCAGCGGATTCGTCAGCGACAGCGGTCTGCGACCGCCCTATCCCGCCGTCGAGATCTACCGCGTCGCGGGGTCGACGCCCACGCGGCCGTATCTCGTCGACGCCGACGCGATGGCCCGCGTCGACGGCGGCCCCGAATCGCTGCTGCGGCTCGACGAGCGTCGCGCCCTGCGCGGCGAGCCGCCCCTGGGACCGATGTTGTTGACGCAGGACGCCGAACGGTCCGGCCTGCCCGCCCCCGTCGTCACGGTCACCGATACGCCCGCGGCCCGAGAGACCGACTACGGCCGCGTCGACGATCACTCGTCGGCGTTCCGTACGCCGGAGGATCCGCGCCGCACCCACAACCGCGTCATGGACTATCCGTCCCCGGGCGCGGCACCGGTGTACGGCGCGTGGCCCGGCGGCCGGCTGTCGGTGTCGAGTTCGGCGGCGGACTCGACGGCGCTGCCCAACGTGGCGCCCGCGCTGGGCCCGGCGGCCGCCATCGACGGCGATCCGTCGACCAGCTGGGTGTCGAACTCCCTGCAGGCGGCGGTCGGACAGTGGCTGCAGGTGGACTTCGACCGGCCCATCGCCAACGCCACCGCCACCATCACCCCGAGCGCCACGGCCGTCGGCGCGCAGGTGCGCCGCATCGAGGTGTCCACCGCCACCGGCACCAGCACCATCCGCTTCGAGGAGCCCGGCAAGCCGTTGACCATCGCGCTGCCGTACGGCGAGACGCCGTGGGTGCGGTTCACCGCCGTCGGCACCAACGACGGCTCGGCGGGTGTGCAGTTCGGCATCACCGACTTCACCATCACCCAGTACGACGCGCAGGGCTTCGCTCGGCCGGTGAACCTGCGTCGCACCGTCGAGGTGCCGGGGCCGCCCGCCGATTCGCAGGTGGCCCAGTGGGATCTGGGTTCGGAGCTGCTGGGGCGTGCCGGCTGTGCCGACGCGCCCGACGCCGTGCTGTGTGCGGCGTCCATGGCGCTGGCCCCCGAGGAGCCGGTGAACCTCAGCCGGACGCTGACCGTGCCTCGACCCGTCGACGTCGTCCCGACGGTGTGGGTGCGCGCCCGGCAGGGCCCGAATCTCGCCGACTTGGTGCGCGACCCCGGAACCACCTGGGCCGTCGGCGATTCCGATCCCATCGACGTCCTCGGATCGGCGTACGCCGCGACCGACGGCGACCCCCGCACGGCATGGACGGCACCGCAGGGCATCGTCACGCACCGCACGGGGGCCAACCTGCGGGTGCGGCTGCCCGCCCCCACCGAGGTCACCGCGGTGCGCCTGACGCCGAGTGCGGCCGCGCTGCCCGCCCACCCGACGGTGGTCGCCATCGATCTCGGCGATGGACCGCAGGTCCGCACGCTCGATCCCGACGGGGGCTCCCAGACCGTCGCGCTGCATCCCCGGGTGACCGACGAGGTGACGCTGTCCATCCTGGACTGGCGTGACGTGATCGACCGCACCGCACTGGGTTTCGACCAGGTGAAGCCGCCGGGTCTGGCCGAGGTCGCGGTGCTCGACGCGCGGGGAGCGCCCATCGCGCCCGCCGACGCGGCGCGCAACCGGGCGCGCACCGTGTCCCTGCCGTGCGGCCGGGGCCCGATCATCGGGATCGCGGGTGAGTTCATCCAGACGTCGGTGCGCACCACGGTGGGTGCGCTGCTCGACGACGTGCCGATCGCGGCGACGCCGTGCCGCACCGCACCCGTCGCCATCCCCGCCGGGCAGCAGGAGCTGCTCGTCAGCCCCGGGTCGGCGTTCTTCGTCGACGGCGTGCAACTCGAGGGGCCGCTGGCCGCCGAGGTGACCCCGGCGCCGGTCACGCCCGCGCAGACCGGCGAGTGGACCGACGATCGCCGGGTGCTCACCGTGGCGGCGGCCCCCCGGAACCGGGTGCTGGTGGTGCCGGAGAGCATCAACCCGGGCTGGACCGCCCGGGGTCCCGACGGTGCCGCGCTGCGCTCCGTGACCGTCAACGGGTGGCAGCAGGGCTGGGTGCTGCCTGCCGGTGCGTCCGGGACCGTGACGCTGGAGTTCGGGTCGAACGCGCTCTACCGGGCCGGGCTGTTCGGCGGACTGGGGCTGCTCCCGGTGCTGGCACTGCTGGCGTTCTGGGTGCGCCGCCGTCCCGGTTCGTCGCCGGGCATCGTCGCCCCCTGGCGCGTGGCGCCCGCGGTGGCGGGCGTCGCGCTGGCCGGGCTGGCATGGGTGATCTCGGGCTTCGCCGGGGTGACGGTGCTGGCCGCCTGCGTGGGCGTGCGGCACCTGCTGCGGGGCAGACCGCGGCTGCTGGACCGGGCCACCGTGCTCGTCGCGTCCGGCGGGCTGATCCTCGCCGGCGCGGCGCTCAGCCAGTACCCGTGGCGATCGGTCGACGGCTACGTCGGGCACTCCTGGGGGGTGCAGCTGTGCGCGCTGGTCGGGGTGGGCATGCTCGCGGCCTCACTGGTGTGGCCACCCGAAAGTGACTCGGCGGCAACGGAATCGACCGATCCTCCCAGTACCGCCGAGGGCGCTACGTAGCATCGGAACCCATGACGGGTTCGCTGCCATGACGGGACCGACGGTGCAGACCGCGGCCGGTGCCATCGGCGTCGCCGACCTGGGCGTCACGCTGATGCACGAGCACGTGTTCATCATGACCACCGAGGTCGCGCAGAACTATCCCGAGGGCTGGGGCGACGGCGCGCGCCGCGAAGCCGACGCCGTCACGCGGCTGCGCGAGTTGAAGGCGCGCGGGGTCGACACCATCGTGGACCTCACGGTCGTCGGGCTGGGGCGCTACGTTCCGCGCATCGCCCGCATCGCCGCACAGATCGACCTCAACGTCGTGGTGGCCACCGGGCTCTACACCTACGACGCGGTGCCGATGTACTTCCACTACCGGGGCCCCGGGGGCGCGCTGGGCGGCCCGGAGATCATGACCGAGATGTTCGTCCGCGACATCACCCACGGTGTCGCCGACACCGGCGTCAAGGCCGCGATCCTCAAGTGCGCCACCGACGAACCCGGCGTCACACCCGGTGTCGAGCGGGTGCTGCGGGCCGTCGCGCAGGCCCACCGCGAGACCGGGGTGCCCATCTCCACCCACACGCATGCCGCCACGCGCCGCGGGCTGGAGCAGCAGCGCGTGTTCGCCGAGGAGGGGGTGGACCTCACCCGCGTGGTCATCGGGCACTCGGGCGACACCACCGACATCGGCTACCTGGAGGAGTTGATCGCGGCCGGCTCCTACCTCGGGATGGACCGCTTCGGCGTCGACGCCTTCCTGTCCACCGAGGACCGCATCGCGACCGTGGCCACGATGTGCGAGCGGGGTCACGCCGACCGGATGGTGCTGTCGCACGACGCGTCGTGCTACTTCGACGCCCTACCCGAGGAGACGCTGCCGGTGGCCCTGCCCAATTGGCATTACCTACACATCCACGACGACGTGATCCCGGCGTTGCGGCAGCGCGGGGTGACCGACGAGCAGCTGACCACGATGCTCGTCGACAACCCCCGCCGGATCTTCGCCACGCAGGGCGGCTACTGACGTGGTCACCGGCGTCGCACCCATTTCCACCCAGCTCGGCGATCTGGCCGCTGCCGATCCCGACGCCCCCGCCGTCACCTGCGAGGGCCGCACGCTCACCCGGGCCGAACTCGACGCGGCCACCAACCGCCTGGCCCGCGCCTACGCCGAGATGGGCGTGCGCACCGGCGATTACGTGTCGCTGGCGCTGCCCAACTCCATCACCTGGATCCAGGCGTTGATCGCCTGCTGGAAGCTGGGCGCGGTACCGCAACCGCTGTCGGCGCGGCTGCCCGACGCCGAGCTGGCGGGCAACCTGGCGCTGCGCGAATGCGCGCTGCTCGTCGGCAGATCCGACCCGCGGGGTGTGACGCCGCACGTGCCTGCAGACTTCGTCCCGAACCCCGACCTGTCGGATGCCGCACTGCCGGAGGCGGTGTCCCCGGTGTGGAAGTCGATGACCTCGGGCGGCAGCACCGGCAGGCCCAAGCTGATCGAGGCAGGCGGTGACAGCCGCGTGCCGGCGAGGATCGGCGACCCGCTGGGTGCCCGGCCCGGCGACGTCACGCTGGTCTCGGTGCCGCTGAGCCACAACACCGGGTTCACCACGGCCGCAATCGGTTTGCTGCAGGGCCATCACCTGGTGCTGATGCCTCGCTTCGAGGCGACGGAGTTCCTGCGCCTGGTCGCCGAGCACCGCGTCACGTTCCTCACCACGGTGCCCACGGTCATGCAGCGGCTTCTGCCGGTGTACCGCGCCGACCCCGCCGCCTACGACCTGTCCTCGATCCGACGCTTCTGGCACCTGGGTGCGCCGTGTCCACCCGCGGTCAAGCTCGCCTGGATCGACATCCTGGGACCCGGCCGGGTCTGGGAACTGTACGGCGGCACCGAACTCCAAGCGCTGACGTTCATCTCCGGTGAGCAGTACCTCCGGCACCCCGGATCGGTGGGCGTGGTGGTGGCCGGGCAGATGACGGTGCTCGACGACGAGGGTCGGCCGTGCCCACCGGGGGTCGTCGGCGAGATCTTCATGCGACCGGCGCCCGGCAGCGCACCCACCTACCGCTACGTCGGCGTGACGGCCCGCACCCGGGACGGCTGGGATTCCCTCGGCGACCTGGGCTGGTACGTCGACGACGGCGACGAGCGGTTCTTCTTCCTGTCGGACCGCCGCGTGGACATGTTCACCGTCTGCGGACGCAACGTCTACCCGGCCGAGATCGAGGCCGCGCTCGCCGAGCATCCCGGCGTGCTGTCGGCGCTGGCGGTCGGCGTGCCCGACGAGGATCTGGGCCAGGTGCCCCACGTGCTGGTGCAGGCCAGACGCGACGGGCCGGCCCCGCTGGACGCCGCGAGCCTGACCGGTTTCCTGGCCGAGCGGCTGGCGGCCCACAAGGTGCCGCGCACCGTCGAGTTCGTCGACCGGCCGCTACGCGACGACGCCGGCAAGGCGCGCCGTTCGGCGGTGCGCGACGAGGTGATCGCGCGGCGGGCGGCGGTCACGTCGCGTGGGCCGGCTCGACCGCGTCGGTGACGGAGCTGTCCAGCGGGGAGGGTCGGCGCCGCCGCTCCCACCGGCGCAGCGCCTCCCGGCACGGCGACTCGACGAGCGCGTAGCTGACGGCGGCGATCGCGAATCCGAACAGCAGCGTCAGCACCAGGATCGCCGGCAGGTGGCCGTCGAACGCGAACGCGCCGATCATGGGGAACACCATCGCCAGCGCCGCGAGGTGCCACACGAACAGGCCGTAGGACCAGCGTCCCAGCGTCACCATCGTGGGGCTGCCCAGCCAGCGGTGCGGGGTGTCGGGGTGGTCGAGCACCAGCGGCGCCAGCAGCGCACCCGCGACGATGGCGCCCATCGCGGTCTTGAGCATCACCTGGGCGACGCTGCCCGGCTGCAGCCCCTCCCGCCCGGCCAGCGGCGACGCGGCGAGCGTGAACGCCGCCAGCGCGATGCCGGCCATCACGACCCGCTGCCGCGCCACGCGGTGCGCCCAGCCGACGGGCATCACGGTCAGCTCGGCGAGCACCATGCCCGCGGCGAACCAGGAGAAGAAGGCCGGCGGCCAGTTCCACAGGTTGTGCCCGGAGGCCGGGTCAGACGGGACGAGCACCCAGAACAGGCTGGCCACCGCCGTCACCAGCAGGATCGGGATGCGGGCGGCCACGGGTACCCGGCGGGCCAGCAGCGCCAGCAACGGCAGGGCCAGGTAGAAGCTGACCTCCACCGACAGGCTCCACATCTGGGTCAATCCGGACGTCAACGTCAGCGGCACGTAGATCTGGGCGAGGCTCAGGTTGGCCAGCCACACCGTGAGGTCGGGTGTGACGTCGGGCATCAGCAGCATGATCACGACGACGGCCACCAGGTAGCCGGGCATGATGCGCACGATGCGCGACCGCAGGTAGTGCCCGGTGGGCGGCCGCTGACGGAGCCCGCGGGCCGCGGCGGCGTGGCCGCGCCACAGCAGGAATCCCGACAGCGCGAAGAAGACGGCGACGGCCAGGTCGAAGCGGCCCAGCGCGCGGCCGAGGACACCCGTCGTATGCCCCGTCTGGAACGCGACGTGGGTGATCACGACGCCGATGGCGGCGCAGGCGCGCATGCCCTCGACCGCGGGCAGGAAGCTGCGCACGCCGCCGCTTGCCGGCTCGGTATCGGTGGGTGGCACGCTGGCCAGTGTGCCCGAAGTCTCGGCGGCGGTCATCGGCGTGCCCGCGTAGTAAGGGCCGCCCTTAGTCGAGGCTGTTAGGGTTCGAACGGATTTGCCTTGCGGACGTCGTTCGGGGTCTCGCACGGAGGAGAAGGAGCACGGCTTGAACCGCGCTGGTGCGCTACGTATTGCGGCGTGCGGGCTGATGGGCCTCGGGGCTGCCCTTCTGATCGCCGCATTGTTGTTGTCCACGTACACCAAGGGCAAGATCGCCAAGGTGCCGCTCGACATCGACGCGACGCTGGTCAGCGACGGCACCGGGACCGCATTCGACCCCGCGTCGCTGTCGGGTGAACGGTTCGTCATCGACCGCGACGTGCCGCTGGTCAAGCAGCAGCAGATCAGCGTCGAGGCGCCGTCGAACGCCGACGTGGTGACGCTGCAGGTGGGCGACACCGTGCGGCGCACCGACAAGCAGCAGGACAACGGCCTGCTGCTGGCGCTGGTCGACACCGTCACGATGGATCGCAAGACCGCGCTCGCGGTGTCCAGCGACACCAACCCCGGTGGTGCCGTGCAGAAGCCCCGCAGCATCGAGGATCAGCAGCCGCCCACCAACGTGGCGCTGCCGCACGACGGACTGACCTACCGCTTCCCGTTCGACACCGAGAAGAAGACGTATCCGTACTTCGACCCGATCGCGCAGAAGGCCTACGACGCCAACTACGACGGGGAAGAGGACGTCAACGGGTTGACGACCTACCGCTTCACCCAGAACGTCGGTTACGACGCCGACGGCAAGCTCTCCGATCCCATCCCGTACGCCTCGCTGTACGACAACGACGAGGACAGCAAGGTCACCGCGCGCAACTCCCTGTGGGGCTTCGAGGGCGATCCCGACGAGCAGGTCACGATGGACCGCTTCTACGCCGCGCAGCGCACCTTCTGGGTGGATCCGGTGTCCGGCACGATCGTCAAGAGCAAGGAACACGCGTACCACTACTACGCCCGCGATGCGCTCAAGCCCGAGGTGACGTTCGCCGACTACGAGCTGACCACCAACGACGAGACCGTCGAGTCGCAGGTCGCCAGCGCTCGCAGTGAGGGCGACGTGGTGGCGCTGTGGGGTCGCATCCTGCCGATCACGTTCACGGCGCTGGGCCTGATCACGCTCATCGGCGGGGTGCTGCTGGGCGCCTTCACGCTGCGGGCCGACGCCGCCCTGATCGATCCCGGCCTCGACGAGACGGGCAACGGGTTGTTCGGGAGACGATCGGCGACCGATTCCGGTCCCATGCCGGCCGCCGAGGCGAAGACCGAGAAGCTCCCGACGCAGCGACCGCCCGACCTGCCGCCGGACAGACCGGTCTGATCCGCGGCACCGTCCTGCGCCGCCTGGCGGTGCCGGGCCATGCGCTGCTGCTGGCGCTGGTGGTGACGGCGCCGCTGCTGGCCCCTGGGTACCTGCTGCTGCGCGACGCGGTGTCCACGCCGCGGTCGTTCCTCACCGACGCCGCGCTCGGGCTGTCGGAGGCCGCCCCGCGTGCGCTGCCCCAGGACTTCCTGATCGCGGTCGCCTCGACGGTCGTCGACGGCGGCGTGGTGGTCAAGGTGCTGCTGCTGGCGGGGTTGTGGTCGGCAGGCTGGGGTGCGGCGCGGCTGGCCGCGGTGGTCTTCGACGACCTGCCGGTGGCGGGTCGCCTGGTGGCGGCGACGCTGGCGATCTGGAACCCGTACGTCGCGGAGCGGCTGCTGCAGGGTCACTGGAGTCTGCTCGTGGGGTACGGCTGTCTGCCGTGGGTGGCGGTGGCGATGCTGCGGGCGCGCGCGGGCACCGGGCGGTGGTGGCCGCTGGTCGCGTGGATCGCCGTTGCGGGCCTGACGCCGACGGGCGCGATGCTGGCGGCCGTCGTGGCGCTGACGTGCGTGGTGGTTCCCGGTGCAGGCCGCCCGCGGTGGGCGGGTGTGACGGTGACGCTGGTGGCGGCCGGGGTGACGGCGCTGCCGTGGCTGGTCGCCTCGGCGGTGGGCGATGCGCTGGCGGCGGCGCCCGCGGCGGGCATCCCGGAGTTCGCGGCACGGGCGGAACCGGGGCTGGGCACGTTGGGCAGCCTGGCCGGTCTGGGCGGTATCTGGAACGCCGACGCGGTGCCCGCGACGCGGACGACGGTCTTCGCGGTGCTCGGCACCGCCGTACTGCTGGCGGTGGTGCTGGCGGGCGCGGTGGTCGCGGTGCGGCGGCCGGCCGCCCGGCCGCTGCTGGTGCTGGCGGTCGTGGCGGTGGCGCTGCCCGCGGCGTCGGCGACCGGGCCCGGGCTGGCGGCGCTGGAGGCGGTGGTTCGCGCGGTGCCGGGCCTCGGGGTGCTGCGTGACGGGCAGAAGTGGGTGGCGCTGGCCATGCCCGGCTATGCGGTGGCCGGGGGCGCGGTGGTGTTGACGCTGCGGGGGCGCCTTCCGGTCGCGGCGACGGGGGCCGTGTGCTGTGCGGCGCTGCTGGCGGTGCTGCCGGACCTGGCGTGGGGTGTGGGCGGTGAGGTGCGCGCGGTCCGCTATCCGCAGGCGTGGTATTCCGTGGCCGCGGCGGTCGACGCCGCTCCGGGTCCCGTGGCGGTGCTCCCGCCGGACAGCATGCGCACGTTCGCGTGGGCGGGGCGTGCTCCGGTGCTCGACCCGCTGCCCCGCTGGGTGTCGGCCGACGTGTTGAGCACGGGCGACCTGGTCATCGGGGGCCGCACGGTGCCCGGCGAGGGGCGCCACGCCAGGCACGTGCAGGACATGCTGCTCGCCGGGGCGTCGCGCGCCGAACTCGAGCGGGCCGGGGTGGGCTGGGTGGTGGTCGAATCCGAGGGTGCGGCACCGGTTCTGGACCTGCCGGTGGCCTACCGCGGTGACGGGATGGTGCTCTACCGGGTGGGTGGGCACGCCGCCCCGGCCGCGCATCGCGGGCTGTTGATCGCGGCGCACCTCGCGTGGCTGGCGACGCTGCTGGGCGCGGCGGCAGCCGAGGCGTGGTGCGCGACGCGGCGGCGCACCACGCGTCGGCCGCGTCGGTAGGGTCACCCAGCTTCGTTCCGGCTCCTGTCCAAAGACGCTGTCGCCGAACGCAACTCGGACAGTGCCGCCACGGCGTGCTGGGCGAGGCCGACGCTGTCGTCCCGGTCCTGATCGCTCCACCGGGCAAAGCCGGTCTTGAACGCCAGCACCCCGAGTTCGGCGGCCAGCTGCGCGGTCAGCTCAGGGACGCCGCGAGAGACCAGCGCGGTGGCCATCGCCGCTGCCATGCCCACGCTCTTGAGGGCGTCGCGTTCCTGGAGTTCCGCATTGGCCGCGACCGCCGCCTGGATCCGCGGTCCCAGATCCCGGTTCGCCGGCCCCATCGCCCCGGACGCGCGCTGCAGCCCCGCGGCCACCGCCTCCAACGGGGTGGCGGTCTCCGGGGCGGCGGCGACGCCCTCGGCGCCAGTGAGGCCGAGGCCGTCATCCATCTCGCGTTCGGCAACGACTACGCCACCCCCGAGGCCGTCGCGCGGTCCGTCGACGAGGAGAGTCGGGCGCTGGCGGTGCTGGGAGAGGCGCTGGTGGGCACCGATCGCCCGATCGTGACGGTGTCCGGCACACCGTGGATTCCCGGGCGCACCTCCACCGAACACGATCCGCTACCCACGGACGGTCCCGTCGGCGGCCGGGCCCGATCGGTGAACGCCCTTCTGGCGCTCGCCGATCGCGGGGTTCGCAGCGCGGCGGTGCGGTTGCCGCGCACGGTGCACGATCAGGGCACGGGCGGCTTCGCCGGCCTGCTGACCGAACGGGCGCGGGAGACGGGGGTCGTGGCGTATCCGGGCGACGGCACCCAGCGGTGGCCCGCGGTACACGCCCGCGACGCCGCGGTGCTCTTCCGGCTGGTTCTGGAATCCGCACCGGCAGGCACGGCGTGGCACGCCGTGGCCGACGAGGGCGACGCGGTGCGCGACATCGCCGCGGTCATCGGCCGGCGCCTCGAGCTGCCCCTGCGGGAACTGCCCGCAGACGCCTTCGGCCCCTTCGGGGCGATCTTCGCCCTGGATCAACCCTCCGAGAGCCGGCACACGCGCGAGACGCTGGGTTGGCAACCCACGCATCCCAGCCTGTTGCACGACTTGGAGAACGTCTCGGCCTGATCCGGCAACGGCTAGATCAGTCCGCCGACCCGCTGCCCGGCGACCACGGCCTCGAGCACCGTGCGCATGGCGTCGGCGCTCTGCTGCCAGGAGAACTCGGCGCTGCGCACCTGCGCCTTGGCGCCCAGCGCCTCCCGCAGCGCACCATCGGTGAGCACGCGGTCGACGTGGCCCACCAGGTCGTCCAGGTCGTCGGCGAGCAGACCCGTGACGCCGTCGACGACGGAGTCGGTGAGGCCCCCCGAGGACCGGTAACCGACGGTGGGGACGGCGTGCTGGGCGGCCTCCATCACCGCCAGGGCCCAACCCTCCTTGCGAGACGGCAGCACGTGTACCCAACTGCGCTGCAGCACTTCGTGTTTGGTCCGCTCGTCGACGTGGCCGTGGAAGGTCACGGCGGCGGTGATGCCGAGGTCCTCGGCGTGGGCGCGCAGCTTGTCGTCCCACCAGCCGCCGCCGAGCACCTCGAGGCGCAGGTCGGGGATGCGCGGCAGCAGCCGCGCGACGGTGCCGAGGACGTCCTCGATCTGCTTGTGCGGCACCAGTCGTGACAGCACCGCGACGGTGGGCCGTGCGGCGCGCGGTGCGGACAGCGTGTCGGGTGGCGCCTCGTCCAGACCGTTGCGGACCACGGCGACGTGTCCGGGCCGCACTCCGAGGTCGGCGAGGTCGCGCGCCGACGGCAGCGACACCGTCACGTACTGGTTGCCACGGTGGGCGCGCGGCGACAGCCACGACTCGACGAACCAGCCGATCCGGCGCAGCACGGGTCCGGCGACCGGCCACTGCTCACGGTGGCAATGGTGCACCAGCACCACGGACCGGCGACCGTAGGCCACCCTCGCGAGGAACGGGATCCCGTTCTGGGTGTCGATCACGACGTCGGGACGCAGCCGCCGCAGGGGCCCCAGCCCCACGCGGGCGCCGAGCATCGCGGCCATCGCGAGCACGTACACCGAGTAGCGGCCGCCGGCGCGGTGCACGGCGACGCCGTCGACCACCTCGTGGCGTGCGGACCCGCGATAGCGGGCGGTGCGCAGCGTCACCGCGACACCCTCGGCGGCGAGGTGGGCGCCGATACGCTGCAGGTAGGTCTCACTGCCGCCGCCCTGCGGGTGACCGGTGTCGCGCCAGCACAGCAGCAGCACGGTACGGATCGGCGAAGGGGAACGCTGCGACCCGAGAACTTGCTCGGCGGGCACGGACATCGCCGACCAGCGTAACCGGGCCTCCGGTGTCGGGCCCCTAGAGTCGGGGGGTGGCCGTGACCGATCCGCTCGCCCACCGCGCCACCCTCGCGCGGTCGATCCGTCTGCTCGGCCAGTTCCGCCACGAACGGTCCGACCCGGCCCGGTTCTACGGTGCGCTGGCCGACGACACCGTCGACCTGGTCGCCGACCTGTGGCGCGGCGTGCACGGCGGCGCGCCACGCGGGTCGACGGTGCTCGACGTCGGAGGCGGACCCGGGTACTTCGCCGACGCGTTCGCCGCGGCCGGGATGCACTACGTGGGCGTGGAACCCGATCCGTCGGAGATGCATGCCGGTCCCGCGGGTCGCCCGGGTGCGGGGACGTTCGTGCGGGCCTCAGGGACCGCGCTGCCGTTCGCCGACGCCAGCGTCGACGTCTGCCTGTCGTCGAACGTCGCCGAGCACGTGCGTGACCCGTGGCGGCTGGGCAACGAGATGCTGCGGGTGACGCGGCCGGGCGGGCTGGCGGTGCTGTCCTACACGGTGTGGCTGGGGCCGTTCGGCGGTCACGAGATGGGGCTGACGCACTATCTCGGCGGTCGGCGGGCGGCGGATCGTTACGCCCGCAAGCACGGCCGCCGCCCCAAGAACGACTACGGCTCGTCGTTGTTCGCGGTGTCGGCGGCCGACGGGTTGCAGTGGGCCGCCGCCACCGGCGCCCTGGTCGCCGCATTTCCGCGCTACCACCCGCGATGGGCGTGGTGGACGGTGCGGGTCCCGGCGTTGCGGGAGGTCGCGACGAGCAACCTGGTGCTGGTGTTGCAGCCGTCCTGAACCCACGAACTGCAACAGGTTCTCGTGCGGCGATTTCGTGGGTAGTGTGACGCTCATGACATCCAGCACCACCTTCCGGACCGAATGGGACCAGCTGTTCATCGGCGGCTCGTGGGTCGCGCCCTCGACGGCCGACGTCATCGAGGTGCGCTCCCCCGCCACCGGCGAGCTGGTGGGCCGGGTGCCCCTGGCCGCGGCCGCCGACGTCGACGCCGCCTGCGCCGCGGCGCGCAAGGCCTTCGACGAGGGCCCGTGGCCGCACATGTCCCCGGCCGAGCGCGCCGAGATCCTGGGCCGCGCCGTCAAGCTCATGGAGGAGCGGGCCGACGAGCTGAAGTTCCTGCTGGCCGCCGAGACCGGCCAGCCGCCGACGATCGTGGACATGATGCAGTACGGCGCCGCCATGTCGGCGTTCCAGTACTTCGCCGGCGCCGCGGACAAGTTCCAGTGGCAGGACATCCGCGACGGCATCTACGGGCAGACGCTCGTGGTCAAGGAGCCGGTGGGCGTCATCGGTGCCGTCACCGCGTGGAACGTGCCGTTCTTCCTGGCCGCGAACAAGCTCGGCCCCGCGCTGCTGGCCGGGTGCACCGTGGTGCTCAAGCCGGCCGCCGAGACGCCGCTGTCGGTGTTCGCGATGGCTCAGATGTTCGCCGAGGCCGGGCTTCCCGAGGGCGTGCTGTCGATCGTGCCCGGCGGTCCGGAGACGGGTCGCGCGCTGACCGCCAACCCCGAACTGGACAAGTTCACGTTCACCGGGTCGTCGGCCGTCGGCAAGGAGATCGCCAAGCTGGCCGCCGAGAAGCTCAAGCCGTGCACGCTGGAACTGGGCGGCAAGTCGGCGGCCATCATCCTCGAGGACGCCGACCTGGATTCCACGCTGCCCATGCTGGTGTTCTCCGGTCTGATGAACTGTGGTCAGGCCTGTGTGGGGCAGACGCGGATCCTGGCGCCCCGGTCGCGCTACGACGAGGTGGTGGAGAAGCTCTCGGCGGCGGTCGCGGCCATGCCGGTGGGGCTCCCGGACGATGCCGGCGCCATGATCGGCCCGCTGATCAGCGAGAAGCAGCGCGAGCGCGTGGAGGGCTACATCCGCAAGGGCGTCGACGAGGGTGCGCGCCTGGTCACCGGCGGCGGCCGTCCCGACGGGCTCGACTCCGGCTGGTACGTGCAGCCGACGGTGTTCGCCGACGTCGACAACTCGATGACCATCGCGCAGGAGGAGATCTTCGGGCCGGTCCTGGCGGTCATCCCCTACGACGACGAGGACGACGCGGTGCGCATCGCCAACGACTCGGTGTACGGCCTGGCCGGATCGGTGTACACCACCGACAACGACAAGGCCATGCAGATCGCCCGCAGGATCCGCACCGGGACGTACGCGGTGAACATGTACGCCTTCGATCCGGGTGCCCCGTTCGGTGGCTACAAGAACTCCGGCATCGGCCGCGAGAACGGGCCGGAGGGGATCGAGGCCTACACCGAGGCCAAGAGCATCCTGCTGCCGTTCGGCTACACGCCCGCCTGAGGCGCGGTCCTAGAAGGCGTCCTCCGACAGTTCCGTCGCCGTGAGATCGGTGCTCGCGACGATGGCGCGGTCGGAGGACAGCCGCGGTAGCACGTTCTTGGCGAAGAACCGGCCGACGGCCACCTTGCCCTGGTAGAACGCCCGGTCACGCTCCGACGGGGCGCCGTCGAGCGCGTGCAGCGCGGTCTCGGCGCCCCGCAGGAGCAGCCATCCGATCAGCAGGTCGCCGACGGCTACCAGGAAGCGCACGGATTCCAGCCCCAGGCGGTACAGCTGCTGCGGGGTCTGCTGCGACTCCAGCAGGTAGCCGGTCAGCGTGGCCGCCATGGCCTGCACGTCGGCGAGCGCGGTCGCCAGCAGGGCGCGGACGTCGACGAGTTCAGTGCGGCCCGAGTCACTCTGGATGAAGGCCTGCACCAGACCCGCGACGTGCCCCAGTGCCACGCCCTGGTCCCTGGCGATCTTGCGGAAGAAGAAGTCCTGCGCCTGGATGGCCGTGGTGCCCTCGTAGAGCGAGTCGATCTTGGCGTCGCGGATGTACTGCTCGATGGGGTAGTCCTGCAGGAAGCCCGATCCGCCGAACGTCTGCAGCGACTCGGTGAGCGTCTGGTAGGCGCGCTCGGAGCCGACGCCCTTGACGATCGGCAGCAGCAGGTCGTTGACGCGCTCGGCGAGCGCGGGGTCCGCGCCGGAGACCACGGCCGCCGCGCTGACGTCCTGGTGGGCCGCGGTGAACAGGTAGAGCGAGCGCAGCCCCTCGGCGTACGCCTTCTGCATCATCAGCGAACGCCGGACGTCGGGGTGGTGCAGGATGGTGACGCGCGGCGCCGTCTTGTCGGTCATCTGGGTCAGGTCGGCACCCTGCACGCGGGTCTTGGCGTACTCCAGCGCGTTCAGGTAGCCCGTCGACAGCGTCGAGATGGCCTTGGTGCCCACCATCATGCGCGCGTATTCGATGACCTTGAACATCTGCGCGATGCCGCGGTGCACGTCGCCCACCAGCCACCCGACCGCGGGCCTGCCGTGCTGACCGAACGTGACCTCGCAGGTGGCCGAGACCTTCAGACCCATCTTGTGTTCCAGCCCGGTGACGTAGACGCCGTTGCGCTCACCGGGCTCGCCGGTCTCGGGATCGAACAGGTACTTCGGTACCAGGAACAGCGACAGCCCCTTGGTACCCGGACCCGCACCCTCGGGGCGGGCCAGCACCATGTGCACGATGTTCTCGAACAGGTCGTCGGAGTCGGCCGACGTGATGAAGCGCTTGACGCCGTCGAGGTGCCAGGTGCCGTCGGGCTGCTGGACGGCCTTGGTGCGGCCGGCGCCGACGTCGGACCCGGCGTCGGGCTCGGTGAGCACCATCGTGGCGCCCCAGTTGCGTTCGACGGCCGTGGTGGCCCAGTGCTGTTGCTGCTCGGTGCCGATGCCGTGCAGGATGCCCGCGAACACCGGGCCCGCGAGGTACATGAACGCCGCCGGCTGCGCTCCGAGGGCCAGTTCGTTGACCGACCACGCCACCATGGACGGCGCGGGCATGCCGCCGACGGCCTCGGGCAGCCCGATGCGGTACCACTCGCCGGCCTGCCACGTGCGCAGCGACTCCTTGAACGCCTCCGGCAGGGTGACGGTGTGGGCGTCGGGGTCGAAGGTCGGGGGATGCCGGTCTGCGTCGGCGAACGATTCGGCCAGCGGCCCCTCGGCCTGGCGGGCCGCCTCGGCGAGCAGTTCTCGCACCGAGGCCCCGTCGAGGTCGCCGAACTCCCCGTTGGCCAGCACCTTCTCGAGGTCCAGGAGTTCGAAGAGGTTGAACTCCAGATCGCGCACGTTGCTCTTGTAGTGGCCCATGATCGCCTTTCTCCGCCGATGCCGCCCCCCAAAGCGTAGACGCGACTACCCGCCGGTAACGAGCGATCGCGGCGTCACCGACGGTCCGGAGGGCACGTCCACGGGCGATTATGGTCTGGACCATAATCGCGCGGCTCTGAGGCGCGAGCGGCTTTTGTGCACACAAAGCCGTAGACCAGTGATCCTGACGCCGACGGCTGTGAGATGGAATACAAGGCTCGCGTCGATGTGTTGTGGTCGTTATGCTCATGCCCATACAGCTGGGAGGCGCCCATGTGGATCGTTGAGGTCAACCTCCTGGGCCGTCGTTTCACGCGAGAGGTCGGGCATTCGGTCCCCCGCTTCGCGGCCCGCCAGATGTCCCCGCGCCACGTGCACGCCAAGCTCACGGGCCTCTGGCGGCCCCGGGACGCCGCCTGACCGTGGGCACCACCCGCGCCAAGATGCTGTCGTCGGCGGTCGAGGTGCTGCGCGAGCGCGGCGCCGCGGGCGTCACCATCGACGAGGTACTGGCCCGCAGCGGCGCCCCGCGCGGTTCGGTGTACCACCACTTCCCCGATGGCCGAATGCAGCTGGTGGCCGAGGCCCTGCAGCTGGCCGGCGAACGCATCACGGCGCTCATCGACGACGCCGTGCCGCAGGGCGGCATTCCGCTGCTGCGCCGCTTCGTCTCGTTCTGGGAGCACACGCTCACCTCCAGCGACTTCTCGGCGGGCTGCCCGGTGGCCGCCGCGGCGATGGGGTCGGCCGACGACGCGCTGGCACTCACCGCCGTGGCCGGCGAGATCTTCACCCAGTGGCGGGATGCGCTGACGCGCGCCTTCGTCGCCGACGGCTTCGGAGTGGCCGACGCGACGTCGCTGGCGGTCACCGCGATCGCCGCCCTGGAGGGCGCGGTGGTGCTGTGCCGCGCGACGCGCACCCTCGATCCGCTGCGAGACGTCGCCGGTCAGATCGAGTTCCTGGCGCGCTCGTGGGAATTCGTGCGAGGCGCCCCGCACGGCGTGCCCAACCAGGTGTCGTGACGGGTCAGGCCGCCGCGCCCTTGGTTCCCGACGGCTTGACACCCGCCGACTTGTCCCGCGCCGACGCACCCTTCGTGGGCGCGGAAACCCCTGACGCAGTGGACTTCTCGGCTACCGGCTGCTTGACCGACGGCCTCGCGGCTGCCGGCTTCTCGGGCCCCGTTCTCTCGGCTGCGGGTCTCTCGGCTGCCGATCTCTCGGCTGCCGGCTTCTCGACCCTAGGCTTCGTGACGACCAGGTTCTCGGCCACCGGGTTCTCGGCCACCGGTGGCTCGGCGACCGGTTGCTCGGCGGCGCGCGTCTGCATCGCGGCCGTCTCGGCGACCGGCCGCGGCCCCGCCGCCGGCGACGGGGCCACCACGGTGCGCACCGTGTCGACGACCCGCTGCACCGCCACCCGTACGGCATCGGCCACCTGCCGGGGGACATCGGCGATCATGGCGACCGCCCGGCCCAGGGACTTCTGGATACCGCTGCCCAGCGCGGTCAGTACGTCGCCGACGACCCGCACCTGCTCGTCGGGGGTCAACACCGCCGACGACAGGAACGGCGCAGGCGCTCCGGTCATCGTGAAGGCACGGTCGTAGGCCTCGAATCGACTGGATCGGTAGTACGGGCTTGCCGGGTCGGCCAGATCTGCGGGGGTGACGACGTCGGCGTAGCCGATGTTGACCAGGATGCGCAGCGCCGGTTCCACGGCGTCGGCCAACAGCGTCGGGACCTGGACACCGAGGAGCCCGAGAAGGCGCGCGGGCAGCCGCAGGGGTTCCAGCAGCGGCAGGCCGCGGGGATTCAACGTCAGGTAGTAGTGCTTGCCATCCGGGCTGCCACCCAGCGGCATCAGGCCCAGCACCACGCCCTCCCCCGCCAGCGAGGTGAACAAGTCCTGCACCGTCGCCTGCAGGTTGCCGCCCCCGAACAGGCCGGCATCGAGCCGGTCACCGGGCAGGCCGCCCAGCAGGTTGGTGGGCGCCATGGCCATCAGCGAGTTCAGGATGGCCACGGGATTGGCGGTGATGGGGAAGTCGGTCACCGCGTCGTAGGCCCAGTTGAGGTCGATCACTGTGCCGTTCAGACGAATTCCCCCGCCGAAGATGCCGGTGCCGGACTCGGTGGCGCCCGCGGTGAGCGACTGCGGGCCGACTCCGAGGATGCGCTGCAGCAGCGGGAACCGGTCCAGCAGCCCGTTCTCGCGAGCGGGATTGCGGATCATGGCCAGCAGCAGGTTGATTCGCGTCTGCGCGACGTCGGTCGGGATCGGGGCGTAGCCCGCAGGCGGTCGGCCCGCGGCGGCCGCCTGCAGCGCGCGGTAGGCGTTGATGATCGCGACGTTGCTCAAGCCGAAGCCCACCACCGCCGTGGTGTTGGTGCGGCGCGCCAACGGCAGCACCCCCAGTGCCGCGGTGTAGGGAAGGTTGCCCAACGTGTCGTACAGCGCCTTGGCGTCGGTCGGGACGGTCTGCGAATGCAGGCGGACCTCGGCCAGGAGGTCCAGGATGGCCGGCACCGCGTTGGGCGACACGGAGTTCACGACGTCGATGAGTTGCGCGAGCGTGAGCCGGTTGAGGATGCCGTTGACGTCGAGACCCACGGTGTGGGCGACGTCGAACAACGGGTGCGTGTTCACGATGTTGACGTCGACCTCGACGAGGTCGGCCTGGGCCGTGGGCGCCGTCAGGCCGACGGTCATGGCGGTGGCCGCGGCGGCGACCGTACCCGCCACCCCGAGCCGCCTCCCGCCACGCCGCCGTCGCCGCTGCGTTGCCACCGCTGCCATCGTCGCTGTCATCGTCGTCATCGTCGTCGTCATCGTCGTCGTCGTCGTCGCTGCCATGGCGCACCCCCACCGGTCGAGATCCTCGCGTGGGGGTGCAGTGCCCGAATTGACGCTCACGTAATCCCGGCAAACGCGCAATCGTGGCGCAATCACGTACTTTTCGTCTCGATCACCGTCAGGATCGCGTCAAGACGCTGGACGTGCGTGGCCGGCCGGCAGTGCAATCGACGCCGTGACCACCCTCGCTCACGTGCCGACCCTTGCCGAACTGGCCCAGTTGCTCCTGATGCTGGCCGTGCCGACGTCGATCTTGTTGGGGGTGCGCTACCTCAATCGACGCGACGCGCGGGCCGAGTCCACCGCACGCACACGAACTCACCGTTGACGGCGCTGTCCACCAGCCGCCATTCCGATGGCGTCGGCAACACCCGGGCGCCGGACCCCAACGAGCACGGCGCGTAGGAGACGACCACGTCGTCGACCAGGCCCGCGGCCACGAACTGCGCGGCCACCGTGCCACCGCCCATCACCCACACGTCCTTGCCCGCGGCAGCCTCCACCAGGCGCGGGTACAGGTCGGTGACAGCGCCGTCGAAGACGTGCACGCCGTGTGTCGCGTCGATGGCGTGCGGCCGGCTGGTCAGCACCCACGTCGGCTGCTGGTACGGCCACTCGCCCGGCTGATGGACCCTGATCCACTCGTACGTGGTCGAGCCCAGCACCAGCGCCCCCACGGATTCCGCGAACGCCCGGTAGCCGAACGGTCCGTCGGGATCGTTCTCGCGGGACAGCAGCCAGTCGAGGCCGTCGTGGTCGTCGGCCACGAACCCGTCGAGCGTCGATGCGGTGTAGTAGATGCAAGCCATGAACGCCGAGTCTGCCGTGGGGGTCTGACACCGATGGGAGCATCGACACCGGTCCGACGTCCCGATGCGTAGACTCTGCTGCCCAGTGAGCGACTTCGCCGCCCTGTGCGCCAACGACGACGACCTTGCCGCGCTGCGCCGCAGCGTGCGCGACTTCCTGGCGGCCGATCGGGCCGCCCACGGTTGGGAACCGGCCGTCGATTGCTGGTTGTCGCAGTGGGATCCGGCGTTCAGCGGCCGGTTGGCCGATGCCGGCTTCGTGGGCCTGACCATCCCGGTCGCCTACGGCGGCCGCGGCCTCGGCTACCTGCATCGCTACGTGGTCACCGAGGAATTGCTGGCGCACGGCGCCCCGGTCGCCGCGCACTGGATCGCCGATCGCCAGGTGGCCCCGGCGCTGCTGGCCTACGGGTCGGAGAGCCAGCGCCACGACCTGCTGCCCCGCATCGCGGCCGGCCGGCTGTACTCCGCCATCGGGATGAGCGAGCAGGGCGCCGGCTCGGACCTCGCCGCCGTGACCACCAGGGCCACGCCCACCGGTGACGGGTGGACGCTCACCGGCAGCAAGCTGTGGACCAGTGGCGCGCACCTGGCAGACCAGGTGGTGGTGCTGGCGCGCACCAGCCCGCCCGATCCCGCGCACCGTCACGCCGGGTTCAGCCAGTTCATCGTGCGGACCGACAGCCCCGGCGTCACCATCGCCCCCATCGTGCTGATGAACGGCGAGCACCACTTCAACGAGGTGCGCTTCGAGGACGTCGCCCTGACCGCCGACGACGTCCTCGGCGAGATCGGCGACGGGTGGCGGCAGGTCACCTCGGAGCTGGCCTTCGAACGCAGCGGCCCGGAACGCTTCCTGTCCACGGCCACACTGCTGTTCGCGGTGCTGCGGGAGCTGCGGGCCCACGGCGCCGACGACCGCACCGTCGCCGACGTCGGCGACCTGGTGGCCCGGCTGGTGTCGCTGCGGCAGCTGTCGGTGGCGGTGGCACGGGACCTCTGCGACGGGCGCGACGCGACCGCGCGGGCGGCGCTCGTCAAGGATCTCGGCACCCGGTTCGAGCAGGACTCGGTGGATCTCGCCGCGGACCTGCTGGCCGGGGTCGAACCCGCGGCACCGCTGCGCGACCAACTCGCCACCGCACGCGTGCACGCGCCGCTGTTCACCTTGCGCGGGGGCACCAACGAGGTGCTGCGCGGCGTCGTCGCGAAGAGCAGTGTCGCCAAGAGCAGCACGGGCAGCGACGAACCGCCCGGCGACCACGCCGAGTTGCGCGCGCTGGTCGACCAGGTGGGCAAGCGGTCCTGGGACGCGCGCTCGGGCGCACCGCGGCTGCCGGAAGACGTCGACGTCGACGCGTGGCGGGCGCTCGAGGACACCGGCCTGGCCGGGTTGCTGGGCAGCGGTGACGGCGGCCCTGCGGAGACGGCGGTGGTGCTGCACGGTCTGGCGCGCCGGCTGGTCGCGGTGCCGATCGCCGAAACCGACGTCCTGGCGACGTGGTTGGCGTCGGTGGCGGGTCTGGACGTGCCGGCGGGACCGCTGACCGTCGCGGTGGCCGACGGATGCGCGCGCGACGTCACGTGGCCGCAGCTGCCCACCGTGGTGCTCGCGCACACCGCTGCGGCGACGCGCGTGGCGCTGCTGCCGCCGAGTGCCGGCGCACCGGTGGCTCGCATCGGCGGCGAACCCGTGGCGACGGCGGTCCTCGATCCGCACACTCTCGAGGGCGTCGACGTTTCGCCGGCCGTGCACGCCGAGCTGCTGCGCCGTGGGGCGTGGGCACGGTGCGTCCAGATGGTGGGCGCCTTCGACGCCGCGGTGGACCTCACGGCCACCCACGTCCGCGACCGCGAGCAGTTCGGCAGACCATTGGCCGCGTTCCAGGCGGTGCAGCACCAGCTCGCCGGAATGCGCGGTGAGGTCGAAAGAGCCAGAGCCGTCACGGCGTTGGCGACCGCTGCCGTCGAGGAGGGCTTCGACGGCGCGGCCGCCGAGTACGCGGTCGCGGCGGCGAAGGTGGCCGTGGGCCGGGCGGCGTCGGCGGTGTCGGCCACCGCGCACCAGCTGCACGGCGCCATCGGCGTGACGCGCGAGCACCGGCTGTGGCTGGCGACCATGCGTGCCCGCGCCTGGTCCGACGACTTCGACGCACCCGCGCGGTGGGCCCGCACGCTGGGGCGGCTGGCGCTGGCGGCCGAGGACCCCTGGGACCTCGTCATCGGGAACGTCGCGGGGCAGGTCGCGCGGGACTGACCGCTCACGAATCCAGCAGCATCGCCACGCGCGTCTCGACGACGGCACGCTCTCCCAGATCGTCGAGATCGATGCCGAAGCGTCCGGCCAGTTCGTCGAGCACCTGCGTCGCCGAGTCCAGCCGCACCTTCTCGGTGCCGTCACCGCGGTGGATCGCCAGGTGGCGACCCCGCAGGTTGAATCGGGCCTCGTCGGTGACCAGTGCCGCCGACAACCCCACGACGAAGGTCGACCGGGGATGGGTGGAGACGTACCAACTGCCCACCTCCAGATCGATCCGCGGCCGCGGGCGGGTTGAGAACGCGTACAACGGCAGCCACTCACCGCGCAGCCGGCTCTCGAGCACCAGTCCTTCCTCGACGTTTCCCTCCTCCACGCCGCCGTCGGCCACCGCCGGGCCGGCGGCCACGATCCGGTAGGGCTCGTGGCGCGTCTGCTGCTCGGGTCCGACGACGAGGCGGATCGGCGACGGCAGGGTCTGCCCGCCGAAGCCGACGTCGACCAGGAACGGCACCGGGTCGCCGGGCACGGTCACCGACAGCACCTGGTGCGTCATGGCGGGGAGCGGCGCGTCGGGCGGCGCCATCCACACCACGCGGCCGGTCAGACGTGCGACGCCGTAGCCCAGCGCCTCCAGCACGTACCCCAGCAGGCCGTTGTGTTCGTAGCAGTAGCCGCCGCGCCGTCGCGAGACCAGTTTGTCGGTGAGTACCACGGCACCGAGGTCGTCCACCGGCACGCCGAGGACGGGGTCGAGGTTCTCGAACGGGATGGTGCGGCCGTGCGCACGCACCAACTCGCGCAGCAGATCCTCGGTGGGCGCCGCGGCCGCGGCGGGGTCCACGCCGACGCGGGTGAGGTAGGGCAGGCAGTCGACCGTCATGCCGCCATCGTGCAACCTCGACGGCGGTTGGGGTCAAGGCGCGGAGATGGCCGGATTGCTGCGGGACTCCCGAGCACCAGGCAGTATGAAGCACAAATGACTAGATCGACGTCCACGCTGCTGGCGGCTACCGCCATCGCCCTCTCGTCCGTCGTCGCTCCGGCGCCCGCCTCGGCCGCACCGGACGACACCGGTTCGGGCGAGGTGCAGATGCCGCTGAGTTCGAAGTGGCGCGCCTGTGACCACACGCTGGTGCACTTCGTGGACGCCACCAGCGGTGACGCCCGACCGTTCGCGCAGGTCAGCTCGGCGAACGGCACCGTCACCGCCAAGGTCGCCGTGGGGACGGCCATGCCCGACATGCGCTACGACGTGCGGGTCATCCAGACCCCCCGGCCGTCCATCGGCTGCGGGCCCGGCGCACCCGGGGTCATCGCCGGATTCCTGCAGACCGACGGCGCGGGCATGGGCGGGGTGACGCTGCAGGGCCCCATCGCCGACGGCGCCACCGGAGCCTGGGTGATCATCGAACGGCCCGCCGCCCACTCGCAGACTCCCGCGGAGTTCTACACCACCAGCTTCGTCGCCGACATCTGACGGGATTTCCCCCGTTCACCGCCTCCGGGTTAGGCTGGAACTAGAACACGTTCCAATTCTTGGAGGAGCCGTGGCGGTCGACAACGCGCACCCAGCAGAGACGACATCCGAGACGACGAAATGGGACCCCGGTCTCACCGAACGGGTGATCGGCTGGCTGCGACCGCTGATCAAGGGCTACCACCGCGCCGAGGTGCGCGGGCTCGAGAACGTCCCGCCCGGCGGCGTGCTGGTGGTGTCGAATCACTCCGGCGGCCTGTTCGCGATGGACGTGCCGGTGTTCGCCACCGACTTCTACGCGAAGTTCGGCTACGGCCGGCCCATCTACACGCTGGGCTTCGACCTCATCTTCACCGGTCCCACCGCCGACTTCTTCCGCAAGACGGGCTTCATCGCCGCCAACCACCACAACGCCGACGAGGCCCTGCGCAGCGGCGGCGTCGTCATCGTGTTCCCGGGCGGCGACTACGACGTGTACCGCCCCACCACGGCCCGCAACACCGTCGACTTCGGTGGCCGCACCGGTTACGTGCGGGCCGCGCTGAACGCCGGCGTACCCATCGTCCCGGCGGTGTCCATCGGCGGCCAGGAGACCCAGCTCTACCTCACCCGCGGCACCGAGCTGGCCAAGCTGCTCCGGCTCGACAAACTGCTGCGCGCCAAGATCCTGCCCATCTCGTTCGGCTTCCCGTTCGGCCTGTCGGCGGTGATGCCGCTGAACGTCCCGCTGCCCACCAAGATCGTCACGCAGGTCCTCGAACCCATCGACGTCGTGGCGCAGTTCGGCGAGGATCCCGACGTCGACGAGGTCGACGCGCACGTCCGCCACGTCATGCAGCGCGCTCTCGACGAGTTGGCCGACGAGCGCCGCCTGCCGGTGATCGGCTGATGGGCGTCACCGACCGCGTCCTCGGGACCGCAGGGCTGATCACCACCATGGCCCGCGCCGGTGTCATCGCCCCCATGCGTCCCGACCGCTACGTCCGCATCGCCGCGGCCATGGCGCGCGAGCACCTGGGCATCACCTCGGGTTTCGCGGCCGCCGCGCAGCGCTGCCCCGACCGCCCCGGCGTGATCGACGAGATCGGCACGCTGACGTGGCGCGAGATCGATCGGCGCGCCGACGCCCTGGCCGCCGGGCTGCAGACGCTGCCCGGTGAGATCAGCACCATCGCCATCATGGCCCGCAACCACCGCGGCTTCGTCGAGTCGCTGATCGCGGCCAACCGCCTCGGCGCCGACGTGCTGCTGCTCAACACGTCGTTCGCGGGTCCCGCACTGTCCGAGGTCATCCGCCGCGAGGGCGCCGACGTCGTGATCTACGACGAGGAGTTCGCGCCCACGGTCGACCGGGCCCTGGCCGACGCCCCCGACACCGTCCGCATCGTCGCCTGGACCGACGCCGACGGCCATCCACGCACCGTCGAGGGCATGATCCGCGCCCACGACGGCGCCACGCCACGGCGCGCCGCGCACAAGGGCCGCACCATCCTGCTGACGTCGGGCACCACCGGAACGCCCAAGGGGGCCAGCCATTCCGGTGGCGGACCCGAGACGCTCAAGGCCATCCTGGACCGCACGCCGTGGCGCACCGAGGAGACCACGGTGATCGTGGCGCCGATGTTCCATGCGTGGGGTTTCGCGCAACTGGCCTTCGCGGCATCGATGGCGTGCACGGTGGTCACGCGTCGCAAGTTCGACCCCGAGGCCACCCTCGCGCTCGTCGACACCCACCGCGCCACCGGATTGTGCGTCGTGCCGGTGATGTTCGACCGCATCATGGCGCTGCCCACCGCCGTGCTCGACCGCTACAGCGGACGGAGCCTGCGGTTCGCCGCCGCGTCGGGGTCGCGCATGCGCGCCGACGTGGTCACCGCGTTCATGGACCGCTTCGGCGACGTGATCTACAACAACTACAACGCCACCGAGGCCGGCATGATCGCCACGGCGACGCCTGCCGATCTGCGCGCGGCCCCCGACACCGCGGGCAAACCCGCCGAGGGCACCGAGATCCGCATCCTCGACGGCGACTTCCGGGACCTGCCCACTGGCGAGGTGGGCACCATCTACGTGCGCAACTCCACCCAGTTCGACGGCTATACCTCGGGTGCCACCAAGGACTTCCACGGCGACTTCATGTCCTCGGGCGACGTCGGCTACCTCGACGCCGACGGCAGGCTGTTCGTCGTGGGCCGCGACGACGAGATGATCGTCTCCGGCGGGGAGAACGTCTACCCCATCGAGGTGGAGAAGCTGCTGACCGCGCACGCCGCAGTGGCCGAGGCCACGGTGCTCGGCGTCGACGATCCCGAATACGGCCAGCGGCTCGCGGCGTTCGTCGTGCCGGCCCCCGGCGCGGACGTGACGGCGGAGGCGTTGCCGGACACGCTCAAGGCCTACGTCAAGGACAACCTCGCCAATTACAAGGTGCCGCGGTCGATCACAGTGCTCGAAGGTTTGCCGAGGGGCAGCACTGGCAAGATCAGTCGACGTGATCTCCTGGACGCCCTCGATGCGCCGACGTAGGCGTTTCCCGCTGCTGCGAGCCGCCGCCGAGGCGCTCAACGCCGCCAACGCCGTGCGGCCGCTGGGCCGTGAGGGCTACGCCACCATCCCGGTGTTCTTCCTGGGCTGGCCCACCGGCGAGGCGGCCCCGGTGGTGGCGGGTGCGTCCATGCTCGACGCGCTGCGCCGCGGTCGGCGGGGCGACTTCCGGGGCACGGCGGGACGGCTCGCGCTGGCCTTGACGGCGGCCTCGTGGGCGACCCTGGGTTACGTGTATTGGCGTGCCGCGCAGTCGCGGCCGTTCTTCGAGGAGCCGCTGCGCGCCGAACTGGGCGAGGCCTACGGTGCCGTCGCCGAGGGTGAGCGGCGGCGCAGGCCGGGGGGTGTGCTGCGCACGTCGTGGGCGCGCCGCGCGTACGTCACGAAGGCCGATACCGTGCGCTACGGCCCGCACCGGGCCAACGTCGCCGACGTATGGCACCGCTCCGACCTGCCCCGCGACGGCAAGGCGCCGGTGCTGCTGCAGGTGCCGGGGGGCGCGTGGGCCATCGGCATGCGCCGCCCGCAGGCCTATCCGCTCATGAGCCATCTCGCCGAGCGTGGCTGGATCTGCGTGTCGATGGCCTACCGGATCAGCCCCCGCAACACGTGGCCGGCGCACATCGTCGACGTCAAGCGGGCGCTGGCGTGGGTCAAGGACAACATCGCCGACTACGGCGGTGACCCCGGGGCGATTTCGATCACCGGCGGGTCGGCGGGCGGGCACCTGTGCGCGCTGGCGGCGCTGACGCCCAACGACCCCCGCTGGCAACCCGGATTCGAGGACGCCGACACCTCGGTGTCGTGCGCCGTGCCGATCTACGGGCGCTACGACTGGTTCACCCGGGAGGGATCCGGCCGACCCGAGTTCATCGCGATCCTGCAGAAGTTCATCGTCAAGAAGCGCTTCGCAACCCACCGCCGGGAATACCTCGACGCGTCCCCCATCACCAAGGTGCGCGCCGACGCCCCACCGTTCTTCATCCTGCACGGCCAGGACGACTCCATCATCCCGGTCCAGGAGGGACGCGACTTCGCCGACGCACTGCGCGCGGTGTCGGACGCTCCGGTGATCTATGCCGAGATCCCACACGCCCAACACGCATTCGACTTCTTCGGCTCGCCACACGGGCACTTCACCGCCGACGCCGTCGGCCGGTTCCTGGACTGGGTGCGCGCCACGCGGCGCTAGGCTATTGCGCCATGGCGGTCGGGATGACCGTCAGCTCCTCCGACAACCCTGCGGCACGGCGGATCTCGATGAACGCCTCGACCATCGCCTCGCTCAGCTCGTGAGGATCGGCGAGCGTGGCACCGTCGGAGAGCACCGAGACGTTGAGCTGGTCGACGTAGCTCCACACCGTGATGTTGAGCCCGCTGCCGGTGGTCAGGGGACCCACCGAATAGATCTCGGTGACCAGCGCGCCGCCGACGCGGCCCGGCTGCCGCGGACCGGGCACGTTCGAGATGGGCAGGTTGAGCACCTTGTTCTGCCCGTCCTTGGCCGCCAGCCACCGGAACAGCGCCTCCATGGGGGCCGGCGGAAAGTACGACGACCACCGGCTCACCAACTCCGGGCCCATCAGGTCGTGGGTCTCCTTGGCGTCGGTGGCCGCGGCGTGCACCTCTCGCACGCGCTCCAGCGGATCGGCCAGGTGTACGGGCACCACCATCATCACGCCGGTGAAGTAATTGCCCGATACGCGGTCCGGGGAGAAGTCGAAGCTCACCGGTACCGACGCCAGCAGCGGGTGGTCGGCATGCCCGTCGTAGCGAATCTGCAACTGCCGCAGCGCACCCGACGAGATGGCCAGCACCATGTCGTTGATGGTCACGCCCAGCAGCTTGGCGGTCTCCTTGACGTCGGCCAGCGCCAGCGAGGCCGTGGCGAACCTGCGGGTGCCGTCGACCATGTGATTCATGAAGCTCGGCGGCGGGGTGAACGGCCGGGTGAGTTCGGGTGACAGCTTCTTCGAACTGCGGCGTACCCGGTTCATACCCTTGGCGGTATAGGCCAGCACGCCGGGAAGACGACGGATCCCCCGCATGTGGTCGGCGAACGCGGTGCGCACCAGCTCGCCGCGGGCCGGCGCGGGATCCGTTGCGTAGGAATCGCGGTCGCTCTGCGGACCCGGCTGCAGGTCCATTCCGCGCGCCAGCAGGTTGGCCGACGCCACGCCGTCGGCCAACGCGTGGTGGATCTTGCCGAGCACCGCGATGCGCCCGCCTGCCAGGCCGGTGATGAAGTACATCTCCCACAGCGGTCTGCTGCGGTCGAGCGGCGTGCTGGCGATCTCGCCCACGGCGGCATCGAGTTCCCGTCGCCCTCCGGGGCTGGCCACCTCGTAGGGTCGCACGTGGTAGTCCAGGTCCACCTCGCAGTTCTCGCGCCACATCGGGTGGTGGAACTTGAACGGGATGTCGACCAGTTCGTAGCGGAACGGGTCGAGCTTGTAGAGCCGGGAGTGGATGACACTGCGGAACTCGTCGATGCCGAACGTTCGGCCCTTGAGTTCGGAGATGTCGATGACGGCGAGCTTGAGGGTGTGCATGTGCACGGTGGGCGTTTCGGAGTAGAGCAGTACCGCGTCCCACCCACTGAGCCTCTTCACGACGCTATATAACCTGCTTGGCCCCGACCGTCGTCTGGTTTCGCCGAACCTGGTTGAGGAACAACCCGATTGCGGTCGCCATGGGTCCGGTGCGCGCACCGTCGGTCATGTCGAAACCGTGACCCGCGCCTGGCAATTCGACGTAGCTGACCAGTTGACGCGAGGCCCGGCGCAGCGCTGCCACGAAGTCCCTGGCCTGCTGCACCGGGATGACGCCGTCCCCAGAGCCGTGCACGACGAGGAACGGTGGCGCGTCGGCACGCACCCGGGCGATCGGCGAGGCGTCGCGGAACACCTCGGGGTGACGGTCGAGCGTGCGCTTGACCACCACGCGCTCCAGGAAGTCGACGAATCGCACGCGCTCCACGGTGGAGCGGTCCTGCCAGTCGTAGCGGCCGTAGATGCCGACGACCGCGTCCACCGAGGTGTCCGCGCCGGGCGGCAGATCGCCGTGCAGTTCCGGATCGTCGTGGGTGAGCCCCGCCAGCGCGGCCAGGTGGCCGCCGGCCGAGCATCCGGCGATCGCCACGAAGTCGCGGTCGCCGCCGAACTTGTCGACGTTGGCGCGCGCCCAGGCGATCGCCGCCTTGACGTCGGTGATGTGCTGCGGCCAACGATGATTGGGCGAGACGCGGTAGTCGATGGACAGGCACACCCAGCCCAGCGACGCCAGGTGTGACATCAGGGCGTAGCCCTGCAGGATCCGGCTGCCGTGCACCCACGCCCCGCCGGGCACGAAGATCAGTACCGGCGCCGGGTGACTCGGCAGGTCGCGGGGGCGCCACACGTCGAGGAGCTGCGCGGGGCTGTCGCCGTAGCGCACCGACGTCCGGTAGACCTGGCGCCGGTGGGTCTGGGCCCGCCACACCGGGGGCAGGCGGTCGGGCGCAGGCCACTGCGAGTCGAGGTCCTCGGGATTGACCACGCCACGCAGGGCCGCCTTGGCCACGGCGCCAGCGGAGTCACGCTCCTGCTTGCGCTGCGCGCCGTCACCGGGCGTGCGCAGCGCTTCGACGGCCGCACCGAGGAAGTCCGGCGCGTGGCGCATGCCCCAGAGGCTCATGGCGGTCATGCCACCGAGGGGTTCGAGGTGTCGACCGACCACCGGCAGCGCGGCCGCACCGGTGCTCATCGCCAGCAGGTAGTCCGAGGGGGTCGCACTCAACAGCCAGCGGAGCCGGGTGGTCAGGGTGGGCCCCGGATGCCGGGTGTCCGGGCGCGTCATGGCGCGAGCGTACCCCCGCCGGTCGGCGGTAGACGACACTTGCGCAAAGTTGTCTACCGCGCCGTCCGGCAGGCACGGCCCACGTAACGATTGGACTCCGGGCTGCATACGATTGGGGAGGCCCACATGGCATGCACCGACGACCTGTGCCAAGCTCTTTGGTCGTGGCCAGCAAACTCCTTTGCCGCACCGCCACCCACGGTGACCTGCCTCGAACGTCGCGGGTAGGCCCTTGAGGGAGTCGGATCTCACCACGGCGTTGGCCGCGCTGGAACGCCAGCGCGCCCAGGCGCCGTCGACGGCTGCCCTCGACGCGCCGCCCCCCGACCCGTCCACGTCGCGCCGCAACCGGCGCGCCGCACTCGGACTCGCGTTGCTCACGCTGCTGGTGCTGGCGACGTTCCAGGTGGCCTCGCCCGAATCGATCGTGCGGGACGGCAATCGGGACAGCCGGGCAGCGAAGGTCTTCAGCAATGCCGGACCCGGCGCCTGCCTGGCCTGGCCTCCCGGCGAGCCCGACAAACCGTCGTTCGTCCAGTGCACCAGCGACCACCTGTTCGAGGTGGCCCGATCCGTCGACATGAACAACTTCGCCGAGCCGTGCCAGCAGGCCGTCTCCGACTACCTGGGCGCCCGCTACGACCCGAACTCGCGATTCACCATCAGCGTGCTGTGGGCCGGCGACGCCTCGGCTCCCCCGGCCGAACGCGACCTGCTGTGCGGACTGCAACTGCTCGGGGTCGGCGGCGCCCCGATGCCGTTCAAGGGGCTGGTCGCCGAACTGGACCAGTCCAAGGTGTGGCCCACCGGCACGTGTCTGGGCGCCAACGCCGCCGCCGCGCGCGCCACCGACGCCCTCGTCGACTGCGCGACACCGCACGGCGCCGAGGTCGCGGGCGCCATCAACCTCGCCGAACGCTTCCCCGGGCCCGACCTGCCCGGCGACGCCGCGCAGAACGAGTACCTGCAGCGGGAGTGCACGCGGCTCGCGGCGGCCTACGTCGCACCGCGCGAACTCGCTCAGCTGGGTCTCGTCGAGGAGTACGCACCCATGGCGCGCGCCAGCTGGGCCGCGGGCAGCAGGCAGGTGTCCTGCAACGTGACGCCGGCATCGGGGGCCGGGTGGAAGCCGCTCGTCGGCCGCGTGGGATCGATGCCGGGCGACCTGCCTGCAGCACCCCCGTCCGCCTCGCCCGCCCCGGCGCCCTCCCCGGCCCCGGCCCCGG
>NZ_JBYVYK010000012.1:0-113121 GCF_058148405.1 Mycobacterium sp. DHQP2018-32-09
CACCGGCGCCGCCTGCGCCCGCGCCCGACGGCGCGCCGCCGCCACCACCTCCCGAGCCGCTGCCCGACTCACCCGAGCCCTCCGCGGTCTTCTTGAACCGACCGTCGGGTGCGCCCTGACGATCGCCCGCCGACGCCGGAGGCCCGCCCTGCACGGTCGGCGGCGGTGGCGGATCCAGCGGCTTGCCCGAGGAACGCGCGGCGTAGTCCCCGAGAATGCTCTCCGACTTCTCCTGCCAGCTCTGCCGGATCTTCATGAGCCCCACGCGCTGGTTCATGTCGGTCGACATCATGATCTGCCGGTCGAGCTCGGCGATGTCCTTCGACGTCGGATGCTGGGCCGCCGCGCTGCGATGCACGTCGGCGAGGTCACCCGCCTGACCGGCCAGGTCCCGCGCCGCGGACGCCATCTGCTCCAACCAGGTGCGGTGCAGTGCCAACGCGGCCCCCGCGGCCTCGGCGGCACCTCCGTCCCACGACATGCCCCCGCTGTCGAAACTGGCCGACCTGGCTTCCAGCGCTGCCGCGTACGCGGTCCACGAACTCTTGAACGCTTCGAGCGACGCCGCCTGATCGGGCGCCTCGATCTGGGCGGCCGCCTGCTCGAGCATCACCCCCGGCGCGCCATGGCACTGGTAGTTCGGGGTCGGCGGCAGCGCTGCCGACGGCGTCGCCGGCGGGGCGGGCTGCACCGGCGGAATCGACGGTGCGGTCTCGCCGCGGTCGAGGGCGACACCCGCCTGCTCGTCGATCTGCCGATACGCCTGCGCGGCGGAGCGGAACGCCTCGGCCAGCCGCGTGGCCTCCACCTCCCCGGCGTGGGCGAACCCGCGCAGCATCTCGGCCGACTTGTTCAACTCGCCGACGGCGTCGACGGCGACCTGAAGCGCGCACGGCGGCAATGGTTGACCCGGCGCCGCGGGCATGGGTTCGCTGATCTGTGCGGCCTTGGCATCCAGCTCCGCTGGATCGACCTTCACTTCCCCCGCCATGACTCCTCCTACTCCTTCGCCCCGTGCGTCATTGTTCCAAGACCATCTGGTAGCGACTCTCCTCGCGCGGATTGATCAGCCGGATGGGTAGCTGACGGTGTCGCGGGGTGTCGATGAAGTTGGGCCGCAACACCACTCGGCCCACGCCGGTGTGCGGTCCCAGATAGGTGGTGGCCTTGGGCCAGGCCACCTTCGGGGTGCGGCCGACGCGGGCGCCGATGAAGCCCGCGAACTCGCTGAACTGGGCGCCCAGCGTGACGAGTGCACCTGCCGCGGCCGCCCGGATGACGAACTGCGTGAACAGGTGCGCGTCGCCCAGGTTGATGCTGACGTCGACGTCGTCGAACGGCATGTACACCGGGTAGCGGTCGGCGGTCTCGCCGATGAGCACCCCCGCCGACCCGATGGGTAGTTCGTGGTGCCGATCGGTGACCGGACTCTGGCCGAGAAGTGCCGCGCGCTGGCCCCCGAACAGGCAGGAGAATCCGCGCGGGGTGGTCGGATTGGCCAGCGTGGTCAGGAGCACGGTCGCCGTGGGGGCGGCGCCAGGACGTACCCGCACGCGGGTGAGCGTGTGGTCGGCGCGGGCCGACCACCACGCGTTGGGTCCGCCGGGTGCGGAGTACGCGGCGGTGAACGTGCTGCGGCCCTTGATCAACGACCAGTTCTCGCGTTCGAAGCTGATCTCGGTGGCCTTGTCGAAGTCGTCGAAGCTGCGACTGCACCGCGCGTCGACGCCATTGCTGGCCAGGTGGTCGGCGATGCGAGTGGTCGACGACACCAGGTAGCGGGCCAGCCCGGCGACACCGGCCTCGCGTCGCAGGGCCGAGCGCCGCGTCGTCTCGGGCAAGGCGCGCAACACGATCCACGTGCGTCGGTTCGCCGGCGCCGGGTAGGGCCCCACCACCTGCTCGTACAGCGCGACCAGGGTGGCCGGGGCGGTGCGGCCGACGCGGTGGCCCGCCGAGACGATGTCGGCCTCGAGGTCGGGGCAGTGGGCGCTGATCAGGTCCTCGACGAGCTTGGTGTCGACGACGTCGTCGGTGAAGGCCTCGCCGCCCACGATCACGGTGGGGGTGAACGGGCGCGGCACCAACTCGATCACCGACACCAGGTGATCGCCCTCCCAGCGCACCGCGACGTGGTCTCCCGGCATGACCGTGGCGCCCACGGCGGGCTCCGACGGTGGCGCGGGTGCCACGGCATGCCTTCTGCGCCAAGCGAATATCGCGGCGATCCAGCCGGAGAAGCGGCGGCCGCGCACCGTCAGCACGGCGGCGACCGCGACGATGACCGCCACCGTGATGCCCACCCACAGCAGATCGAGGGCGGCGAACACCAGGATGGCGGCGGGGATGAGCACCGCTGCCCACAGCAGGTGGCCGGTGGTGGCGCGAAAGCCGAACTGCGACAGGAACTGCCTCATCGGCGCCTCAGCGCGCGGCGGGCCATGGCACCGATGCCCAGTGCGGCCGCCAGTCCGGCGCCCACGACGACGACCATGGTGATGGGTCCACGGTCGGGCGGCGGCACGTACACCGGCGGGGGGATCTCCTTGACCTGGTAGGGCACGGTGTCCGGTCCGGCGGGCACGTCCCAGGTCAGCGCCGCGACGGGGTCGATGACGCCGGCGCCGACGTAGTTGTCGACGCCGCCGCCTGGGTGCCGCGAGGTGGCGGTGATCCGGTTCATGATCTGGGCCGGCGTGAGATCGGGGAAGCGCTGTTTGACCATGGCGGCCAGCCCCGACACGAAGGCCGCCGCGAACGACGTGCCGTTGATGGGAATCAGGCCGTCCTGGCCGGCGAGGGCGTTGACGGGGTTGCCGTCGTACCCGAGGGCCGTGATGTTCTCGGCGGGTGCGGCCGCGCCGACCCAGGGGCCCGACATGGAGAACGTCGACGGCTGACCGTTCTCGCCGATGCCGCCGACGGTGAGGACCAGCGGCGAGTACCAGGCCGGGGACACGATGGTCTGCACGCCCTGCCATCCGCGGGGATCGGCGGGCAGGGCCGGGTTGGGTGGCGGGTTCTGCGTGCAGTCGCCGCCGGTGTTGCCTGCGGCCACGACGATCACCGCCCCCTTGACGTTGACGGCGTACTCGATGGCGGCGCCGAGGGCGCGCTCGTCGATGCGGCGGGTCACCTTGTAGCAGGCGGCCTCGCTGATGTTGATGACCTGGGCGCCCATGTTGGCGGCGTGCAGGATGGCGCGGGCGAGGCTGCGCAGGGAGCCGGCCGTCTGGGTGGTGTTGGGATCGTTGGGGTCGGTGCGGGCACCGACCGGTTGGAAGTTGTCGGAGGTCTGCCGCAGCGACAGGATGCGCGCGTCGGGTGCGACGCCGATGAAGCCGTCGGTCGGCGACCCCTTGCCCGCGATGATCGCCGCCGTGAGCGTGCCGTGCGCGTCACAGTCGGACATGCCGTTGCCCGCCTGGTCCACGAAGTCGCCGCCGGGTTCGGCGGGCACCCGGCGGGAACCGTTGACGCCGGTGTCGATCACCGCGACGGTTACGCCCGCGCCCGTTGCGAACTTCTGCGCGTCGGCGATCCGCAGGTAGGTGCTGGCCCACGGCTTGTCGACGAAGTTCGAGTTCGGGAACACCATGGGACCGGAGCACTCGCGGCGTTGCTCGGTGGGCTGGTCGGGTCCCGTTTCGTCAGGTGGCAGTGCCGCCCGGTCGATGACCGGGGGTTCGATGGCCACCGCCGGGGGTGCGGTGAGCACCGCGAGGCCGAGCACCGCGAGGATCACCGCTAGGCGACGAAGCACGCGTCACCCCCCGCTGACCGCGGCCGGCCCGGATTGTGCTGCGTCGCCTGCAGCAAACGAGCTTCCCATGATTCGACGCCCGATTGCTTGACGTCACGCCCCCGCACGTAATGCACTCCGCAAGCTTAATGGTGTGCATGTGGGGTCCGTTCCGCTTTCTGACGGGCTGCGACGCAGGCCACGCGGGTTTGCGCGGGCTCAGGCGTCGAGGTCTTGACGCACCAGGTCGACGACGGTGGCCAACGCGGTCTCGTCGTCCGAGGCAACGGTCACCTGCGCGCCGTTGCCGGCGCCGAGGGTCATGATCATCAGCGCCGAGCCGGCGTCGACGGGTTCGCCGCCGTCGAGCGAGAGGGTGACCTCGGCGCCGGAGTTGGCGACGGCCTCGGCGATGATCGCGGCGGGACGGGCGTGCAGGCCGATGGCGGATCCGACGATCACGGTCTTGCTGGGCATGGGTTTCTCCTGGGTTGGTTGCGGTGGGTGGGTTCGGGTGGAGCCGACGGTACGAGGAGGGACCGTCTCAGGCGGTGGCGAGCTCGGTGACCGTCGCGGGTGCGGCGGTGGTCTTGCGGGCGAACTGCTTGGCGACGATGACGGCGGCGGCGCTGGCGGCGGTGCCGACGGCGATCGCGACGACGAACCACAGCTTGTTGTCGATCGCGAACAGGACGAAGATGCCGCCGTGCGGGGCGCGTGAGGTGACGCCGGTGGCCATGCACAGCGCCCCGGTGATGGCGCCGCCGAACATCATCGAGGGGATGACGCGCAGCGGGTCGGCCGCGGCGAAGGGGATGGCGCCTTCGGTGATGAACGACGCACCCAGAAGCCATGCGGGCCTGCCATTCTCGCGCTCGGGTTCGCTGAACAGCTTGGGCCGCAGCACCGTTGCCAGCGCCATGGCCAGCGGCGGCACCATGCCGGCGGCCATCACCGCGGCCATGATCGAGAACGACGCGGTGGTGGCGGCGGTGAGTCCGGCGGTGGCGAAGGCGTAGGCCGCCTTGTTCACGGGGCCGCCGAGGTCGAAGCACATCATCAGGCCGAGGATGACGCCGAGCAGCACCGCGGAGGTGCCGGACAGGCCGCTGAGCCAGTCGGTGAGGCTGGTGTTGACCCACGCCAGTGGCCGGCCGAGCAGGATGAACAGGAACAGGCCCACGGCGAGCGAGGCGAACAGTGGGATCACCACGACGGGCATCAGGCCCTTGGCCCAGCGTGGCACGGTGATGCGACTGATCCACAGCGCGGCGAAGCCGGCGATGAGACCGCCGACGATGCCGCCGATGAACCCGGCGCCGACGAAGCCCGCGACGGCGCCTGCGGTGAAGCCGGGGGCGATGCCGGGGCGATCGGCGATGGCGAACGCGATGTAGCCGGCGAGCGCGGGGACCAGGAAGCCGAAGGCGAGTCCGCCGAGGCTGAACAGGATGGCGCCGATGTACTGCATCAGGCCGCCGGGCGGTAGGTCGGTGATGGAGTTGTTGAGGGCGATGAGGTTGCCGAGGGACTTGGTCTCGCCGTCGGGGGTGTTCGCGATCTCGTATCCGGCGAACAGGAAGCCCAGCGCGATGAGCAGGCCGCCGGCGGCGACGAACGGGATCATGTAGCTGACGCCGGTCAGCAGGATCTGCCGGGTGCGGGTGCCCCAGCCCACGCCACCCGCCGGTGCGGCGGCGGCAGCGGGTGCATCGGTGCCGCCTTCGACGCGGGCGGCGTTGGGATTGGTTGCGGCGCTGAGGGCTTCGGCGATCATCTTGGCGGGTTCGTTGATGGCCCGCTTGACGCCGGAGGCGATGACGGGTTTGCCCGCGAACCGTGAGCGGTCCTTGACGCCGACGTCGGTGGCGAAGATGACGGCGTCGGCGGCCGCGATGACCTCGGGGGCCAGCGGGGTGCTGCCCGAGGAGCCCTGGGTCTCGACGTGCAGGGTGACGCCGGCGTCCTTGGCCGCGGCGACGAGGGAGTCGGCCGCCATGTAGGTGTGCGCGATGCCGGTGGGGCAGGCCGTGATCGCGACCAGGGTGCGCGTCTTCTCGGAGGCGGCGGGCTGGGCGGTCGGCGCAGGGGCCGCGGCCGGGGCGGGGTTCACGACGCCGTCGACGAGGTCGACGATCTCGGCGGCCGAGGTGGCGGCGCGCAGGGCGGCGACGAACTCCTTGCGCACCAGGGCCCGCGCGAGGCTCGACAGCAGCTTCATGTGTTCGGCGCCACCGGATTCCGGTGCGGCGATGAGGAAGGCGAGATCGGCCGGGCCGTCGGGCGCGCCGAAGTCCACCTTGGGAGAGAGGCGGGCGAAGCCGATGGTCGCCTGCTCGACGTGCGGCGAGCGGCAGTGTGGGATGGCGATGCCGCCGGGAAGGCCGGTGGCGGACTGCGCTTCGCGGGCCATGGCCGCGGCGATGAGGCCGTCGCGGTCGGTGGCGCGGCCGGCGTCGGCGAGGCGACCGGCGAGCAGTCGGATCACGGCCTCCTTCTCGGTGCCGGCGTCGCCTGCTGAATTGACGCCTCCGGCGTCGACATCGAGGGCGACCAGGTCGGTGGTGATGATGGACATGAGGCTGCTTCCTTCTCGGAGGGCGATGCGGGGTCGGGGTGGGTCAGGAGCGGGTGGGCGCGGGCACGAGGGGATAGACCCGGACGGCGTCCAGGTGGATCTGGGCGGGGCCGGGGAGTGCGGATCCCGGCAGTGCCGCGGCCGCGCTGCCGTAGGCCACGGCCATCTGCAGGCGCTGCGGTGGTGCGGCGCCGCCGACCTCTGCGCGCAGGTAGCCGGCCAGGGCGCTGTCCCCGGCGCCGACGGTGCTGCGGGGGGTGATGGGAGGCGGTGTGGCGAGCCAACTCCCGGTGCGGTCGACGAGGACCGCCCCGGCGGCACCCAGCGTCACCAGCACGCTCTTGGCGCCGCGGTGCAGGACCTGCTGGGCGGCGGCGACCACGGGTTCGGCGTCGCCTGCGGCGGCGGCGCTCTCCAGCTCGGCGCCGGATGCTCCGACGAGGCCGGCGAGCTCGTCGGCGTTGGGTTTGATGACGTCGGGGGTGGCGGTGGCGAAGTTCGCGGCCAGGGCGGCGAGCGGCCGGTCGGAGGTGTCGACGGCGACCTTGCACGGTGACGACGCCAATCGGGTGGCGATCTCGGCGTACCAGTCGTCGGGCAGTCCCGGCGGCAGGGATCCGGACAGCACCATCCACGCGGCGCCGGCCGCGGCGTCGAGGACGGCGCGGGTGAGGGCGTCGCGGGTCGCGGCGTCCAGGGGTGCGCCGCGCTCGTTGAGCTTGGTGGTGGTGCCGTCGGCTTCGGTGATGGCGACGTTGGTGCGCACCGGCGTGGTGACGGGGACGCACCGGAAGGCGACGCCGGTGGCGCGCAGCGCCGACACCAGCGGATCGGTGTCGGCCGCAGGCAGCAGGCCGACGGCGTCGACGCCGGCGAGGGTGAGTGCGCGGGCGACGTTGACGCCCTTGCCGCCCGGTTCGGAGGTGGAGGTCGTGACGCGTTGTACGGCACCGCGGGTCAGCGGGGTGTCGAGCGTGACCGTGCGGTCGATGCTGGGGTTGGGGGTGACGGTGACGATCATGGACGGGCCTCCGCGGTGACGACCTCGACGCCGTGCCCTTCGAGCTGCGCGCGGTCGGATTCGGTGATCTCGGCATCGGTGAGCAGGGTGTCGACGGCGGACAGCGGGGCGAAGCTGACGAATTCCTCGCGGCCCACCTTGCTCGAGTCGGCGGCGACGACGACGTAGTTGGCGCAGCGGACCATCGCGCGCTTGACGGCGGCTTCCTCGCCGTCGGGCGTGGACAGGCCGTGGCGGACGCTGATGGCGTTGGTGCCGATGAAGGCGACGTCGACGCGCATCTCGTCGAGGGCGCGCAGGGGTTGTTCGCCGACTGCGGCCTGGGTGATGCCGCGGACGCGGCCGCCGAGCAGGTGCAGGGAGACCGAGGGCAGCGGGGCGAGCCGCGCGGCGACGGGCACCGAGTTGGTGACCACGACCAGGTTGCGGTCGGTGGGTACGTGAGCGGCGATGCGGGCGGTGGTCGTGCCGGCGTCGAGCAGTACGGTGGCGCCGGCGAGGGGGAAGAACTCGGCGGCGGCCGCGGCGATGGCGTCCTTGTGATCGGCGCGGGTGACGTCGCGTTCGCCGACGCCGGGTTCGACGAGGTGCAGTGCCCGGACGGGGACGGCGCCGCCGTGGACGCGGCGCACGACGCCGGCCTTGTCGAGGGCTGCGAGGTCGCGGCGGACGGTCTCGGTGGTGACGTCGTATTCGCGGGCCAGCTCGGTGACCGACGCACGTCCTCGGCTGATCACCAGTTCGGCGATCGCCTGTTGGCGTTCCTCGGCGTACATGCGGCCCCGTTCGTGTGGTCGTGAGGGTGGTCTGTCGTGTGAGCGTGACGTGCCATGTGGGAAATGTGCACTTGAAGTGTTGATGTATGTTGTTTTACGCCTGACTGTGTTGACTTGTCAATGGATTCTTGTAATCCTGGTCACATGACATCGACAACCGCAGCTCGGTCACATGCCACGGTCCTCCGCGGCGTACCCGCGGTCGGTGGGGTGCAGTACGCACCCGTCGTCCGCCCCGGAGCGCGTCCCCGCCTCGACGACTCCGCCGTCCCCGAACTCCCCGACGACGCGCGACCCGACGAGGCCGCGCGCCTGCTGGCCGCGACGGCCGCCGTGGCCGAGCGGCTGCGGTCCCGCGCCGCGCATGCGACCGGCGTGGCCTCCGAGGTGCTCGCGACCACGGCCACGCTCGCGCAGGATCGCGCCTGGTTGGCCGACGCCCAGAAGCGCGTCACCGCGGGCACCCCGGCTCCGTGGGCCGTCGGCGCGGCCATCGACAAGGTGGCGGCCATGCTGGCGAAGGCCGGCGACATGATGGCCGAGCGCGTCACGGATCTGCGCGACATCCGCGACCGCGTGATCGCCGAACTCAACGGCGAACCCGAGCCCGGCGTGCCGGTGCCGGACCGGCCGTCGATCCTGTGTGCCGACGATCTGGCCCCCGTCGACACCGCGGGCCTCGACGCCTCGCTGGTGGTGGGGTTGGCGACGTCGCTCGGCGGGCCCACCAGCCACACCGCGATCATCGCGCGCCAGCTCGGCATCCCCTGCGTGGTGGCGGTCGACGGCTTGGACGACGTCCCGGCGGGCACCATGATCCTGGTCGACGGCACGCTCGGCACCGTCACCGTGGGGCCGGACGCGACCGTCGCCGCCGAGGCCGTGGCCGCCGCGCAGCGCGACGTGGCGGCCGCCCGGGCGTGGCAGGGTCCGGGGGCCACGGCCGACGGCCACCCCGTCGCCATCCTCGCCAACGTCCAGGACGGCGCCGCCGCCCGCGCGGCCGCCGAGACTCCCGCGGAGGGTGTCGGGCTGTTCCGCACCGAGCTGTGCTTCCTCAACCGTGACGTCGAGCCCACCGTCGCCGAGCAGGCGCAGATCTACGGCGAGGTGCTGACGGCGTTCGGAGGGGCGAAGGCCGGTGCCAAGGTGGTGGTGCGCACGCTCGACGCGGGCTCGGACAAGCCGCTGAAGTTCGCGGGTCACGCCGACGAGGCCAACCCCGCGCTGGGCGTACGGGGCATCCGCATCGCCGACGCGAACCCGGGCATCCTGACCAGGCAGCTCGAGGGCATCGCCGCCGCCGCGCGCGCGACGGGCAGCTCGCCGTGGGTGATGGCGCCGATGATCGCCACGGCCGCCGAGGCGAAGGCCTTCGCCACGCAGGCCAGGGCGCTCGGGTTGACCCCGGGCGTGATGATCGAGGTGCCCGCGGCCGCGTTGCTGGCCGATCGCATCCTGGAGCACGTCGACTTCCTGTCGATCGGCACCAACGACCTGACGCAGTACACGATGGCCGCCGATCGCATGTCGGCGAACCTGGCGACGCTCACCGATCCCTGGCAGCCGGCGGTGCTGGCGCTCGTCGCGATGGCCGCGCGTGCCGGTGTGGCGGTGGGCAAGCCCGTCGGGGTGTGCGGCGAGGCCGCGGCGGACCCGGTGCTGGCGGGCGTGCTGGTGGGATTGGGCATCACGTCGCTGTCGGCGGCGGCCGCCGCGATCTCGGCCGTCGGCGCCAAGCTGGCGACCGTCACTGTGGCGCAGTGCCGCGCGGCCGCCGAGGCCGCGCTCGCCATGGCCAGCGCGGCCGAGGCCAGGACGGCGGCGCTGGACGCCCTCGGCTGAGACGGGTACCGGGACGACCCGTCGGGAATACAATCGGACCGCAGTCCGGTTCTATCGGACAGTTCCCACGAGGAGGTTCCGATGCCCGCCGTCACCGCAGACACCCTGACCCTGCCGCGCGTCAGCGCGCCTGCCCCCGCCGACACCGAGCGCCCGGTGCGCTCGGTGACCACGGGTCCGCGCGGTTACGAAGGTGAGGGCTTCCCCGTCGTCCGCGCGTTCGCGGGCGTCAGCGCCGCCGCGCTCGACCCGTTCGTCCACATGGACCAGATGGGTGAGGTGGAGTACGAGCCCGGGGAGCCGCGCGGCACCGACTGGCATCCCCACCGCGGCTTCGAGACCGTGACCTACATCATCGACGGCCGGTTCGCCCATCAGGACTCGCACGGCGGCGGCGGTTTGATCACCGACGGCGCCACGCAGTGGATGACGGCCGGTTCGGGGGTGCTGCACATCGAGACCCCGCCGGCCGAACTGGTCGAAAGCGGCGGACTCTTCCACGGCATCCAGCTGTGGGTGAACCTGCCCAAGTCCGACAAGTTCGCGACCCCGGCCTACCAGTCCATCGAGGGTCGCCAGGTAGGGCTCGTCACGTCCGACGACGGCGGGTCGCTGGTCCGCATCATCGCCGGGGACATCGACGGCCACGCCGGCCCCGGCTCGACGCACACGCCGATCACGTTGGCGCACGCCACCATCGAACCCGGTGCTCGCCTGAACGTGCCGTGGAACCGCGACTACAACGCGCTGGTGTACGTGCTGTCCGGACGCGGCACCGTCGGCCCCGTCGCCCGCCCCATCGAGCAGGGCCAGCTGGCGGTGTTCGGTCCCGGCGACCGGATCAGCGTCGCGGCCGCGCCGAACCAGGACGGCAACCGCCCCGCGCTCGAGGTGTTGCTGTTGGGCGGCAAGCCGATTCGCGAGCCGGTCTTCCAGTACGGGCCGTTCGTCATGAACTCGAAGTCCGAGATCATCGAGGCCATGGAGGACTTCAACGCCGGCCGCTTCGGCACCGTGCCCGCCGATGCGCTGCGCCCCCACCGCACCACCTAACCGACGCGCGACTCCTCGGCGCGCTCGTAGAGCAACTCGAGTTCGCCGAGGTTCGCGGCCACGGTCACCAGCGGCAGCGCAGCGGACACGGCCAGCGCGTCGCCGCCGGCCTCGGCCCGCAATGCCAGCACGAAGTCGTCGCTGATCGGTGCGTGGGCGGGGGTGGCGGTGGTGGTCAGCCGCGCGCACACCGCCGCGGCGTGCGCTTCGAGGATGTCGCGGACTCGCGGGTAGGCAGCCAAGGGCGGCGGCACCACGTCGGCGATGAGCTCGGCAGCGTTGCGCAACCGGATGGCCCGGTTGGCGGCCCGGATCACCGGCGCCCGGCCGTCCGTGGAACCCCCACTCTCCGAGAGGTATTGGCGCACCGCATCGTCGAGGGTGCGCGATGCGGTCATCGCGGCGTGCCCGAGCGCGAAGACGCGGTCGTTGGCGGCCTCCGAGGCGCCGCGGGTGACGCGCCGCACGGCCGCCGTGAGGTACTCGGTGCCGACGGCCAGGGCCGCGTCGACCGCACGCGCCACCGCGGCGCCCGCGCCGCGCGGCCACAGCAGCACCGACACCACGATGCCCACCAGCGCGCCGACCACCACGTCCTCCACGCGGATCAATCCCACGCTCCACCCCGTGGGCACGATGAGGTTGAAGATGATGAGCACCATCATGGTGAACATCGCCTGCCCGGCGACGAACGACGCCACCTCCGGCACGTAGGCCGAGCCGAAGGCCACGACGGGCAGCGCCAGCCACATCACCACCGGTTCGACGCCGAGCAGCTCGATGAACGCGATGCCCAGCAGGAAGCCGAGCACGGTGCCCGCGACGGCGCGCACCACGCGGGTCCCGGTGGTCAGTGCGCTGCTGCGCAGCACCGACATGGCGCCGAGCACCACCCAGAAACCGTGCTGCACCGGGAACACGTGCGTCACCGCCACCGCGAGCGCCAGGCCGAGGCCGGTGCGCAGGCTGTTGCGCACCACGACCGCCCGCGTGGCGACGAAACCGGTGGTCAGATACGCCAGCGCCTCCGATTCGGACAGCACGCGTTCGGCGGCACCGGCCCGCGGTAGGCGGCGGCCCAGCACCCGGGCCCACACCGGACGCGCGTCGGCGGCCGCGGCGAGCCCGATGACGCGGCCCGTCGCGCCGACGCACGCCGAGATCGTGCGCCGCGTCAACAGCGTGCGGCCGACGCCGATGGCCGCGGCGTCGCTGGGTTCACCGAGGATCTCGACGATGTCGTCGCGGTAACGACGCTGGGCGATCTCGCGCTGCGCGGCGAGCGCGGCGGTGAGGTCCGTGCGGTGGGCACGTCTGCCTGCCGCGGGCGAGGTGGTGAGCACCGCGGCGGCGTCGCGCAGCACGCGCACGACGGGTGCCCGCATCTGGGCCAGCAGGTCACCGGAGGAGTCGGTGACGCGGTCGGACAGCCACTGCAGGTCGTCGACCACGCGCACCAGCGCGCGGCTGCCTGCCGTGAGCGCGACCGGGCGGTAGTCGGCGCCCAGGAAGTTGGCGCGCAGCGCGTTCATGGCTCGGGTCACGTCCTCGGCCGCGGCCAGCCCGTCGAGTCGGTCGGCGAGCGTGCGGCACACCTGGGCGGCGTGGCGGCGGAGATCGTCGTGGTGCTGCGGCGGCAGCAGGAACAGCGCGGCGGGGATCGCGAGTGCCGCGGCGATGGCCCACCCCAGGAGGCGGTCGGCGATGGGTCCCGGCGGGGTGCACGCGGGCAACACGAACGTCAGCAGCGTGGAGCGCTGTCCGGCGGCGACGGTCTCGGAGAGCACGCCGGAGAACGTGATGACCACCGCCAGCACGAACATGGTCGCGACGGCGACCCACGGCAGCGGCGCCACCAGAGATCCCAGCACGATGAGCAGCGCGCCGTTGCACCCCAGACCCGCATATGCCAGCCCGCGGGCATTGCGGTTGCCGGGGAAGTCGACGGTGATGAGCAGCGCGACGGAGCCGAAGATGGCGAACATCGGTGTCTGCGAACCACTTCCGATGGCAAATCCCACGGCGGCGGCGATCGGCAGCACGATCGCGGCCCGCACCGCGCGACGCAGCGCGTCGCGTTCGGGGTCGCGCTCGGAGAGCCGATTCCGGGCCCGGCGCCAGAGGTCCGCCGGGGTGAGCATGTTCGAAGATCGTAGACAACGACCTCAGCTGGCGTCGGCGACCGTCCCGAACTTGCCCGAGTCGAGCGCGTCGAGCAGTTGCGTGGCGATCCACTGCAGGTCGTCGGGCACCCGCGGGAGCAGCGTCTGCTCGCAGCCCACCAGCAGGTACAGCGCCGTGGTGGCGAAGCGTTGGGCCGTGCGCTGGTCTCGCAGGATCTCCGCGGCCGCCTCGTGCAACACGTCGTAGCGCATCCGGTCCACCTCGGCCTGGATCTGGCCGACCGCGGGGTCGATCGCGCTCCAGACGCGGATGGCGGCCTCGGTGGCGAGTGGCAGGGTGACGGCCTCGCGCAACACGTAGGCGATGCGGCTGCGCGGGTCGGCGATGGTGGCGACCTTGGTGCGGACCTTCGTGGTGCGGACGTGCGACCAGTGCGAGATGAGTTCCCGGCAGTAGACCGCCCAGCTACTGAAGTAGTGGTAGAACGAGCCGGTCGTGACGCCGAGGCGATTGCACACCTCGGCGAGCTTCAGCCCGCCGTACCCCAGGTCGGACAGCACGTCCAGGCCCGTTTCGAGATATGACTCCCGTGAGATCGGTCCCCCCATGGGAGCACCATAGTGGGCCCACGGCGCGGTCCGCCGGACAGTGGTTGACGGAAGCGTAAAGTCGATTTTGGTCAGGGAATCGTCATCGGCGCAGCGAAACGCAGCGGAATTCGTTGATCCTAATTTGCTGAGTGCGGCTTCCTTAAGGTTCCGCAACCATTTAGCGCCGGTGTGCGCCTTGACGTGTGGCACAATTTGACCGTGCCGTATACCGCAACCCGAGGCCCGGGACGTCCGCCAGCAGCGAAGGCGGCCGAGACCCGGGACCGCATCGTGCGCGCTGCCCGCGAGGTGTTCAGTGAGCTCGGCTACGATGCCGCGACTTTCCAGGCGATTGCTATCCGGGCGGATTTGACCCGGCCGGCGATCAATCACTACTTCGCCAACAAGCGCGTGCTCTACAGCGAGGTGGTGGAGAAGACCAACGAGATGGTGGTCGCTGCGGCCATGGCGAAGGCCGAGGGCGAGACCGCGCTCCTGAAGCGGCTGTCGGCGTTCTTCTCGGCGACCATGCAGGCGGATTCGCGGGACCGTTCGGCCGCCGCGTTCCTGGTCACGTCGGTCCTGGAGTCCCAGCGCCACCCCGAATTGAGCCGTGACGAGCACAACTCGCTGAAGACGTCACGGGCGTTCGTCACGTGGGCCGTCACCGACGCGATCGAGCGGGGCGAACTCAAGACCGACACCGACGTACCCACGCTCGTCGAGCTGCTCGTCGCGGTGATGTGGGGCATGGGTTTCTACGCCGGCTACGTCGGCGGACACGACGAACTCGGCATCATCGTGCAGAAGCTGGAACTGCTCCTGGCGAACAAGCTGTGGACGCTCGAGGAGTAACCGGAACGCCGGCACAGTGACGTCGGCCCCCACCGCATGGCACGGCGGATAGCGGGGCTAACTTGTTCGGTAGCATCGACGGCGCTTCTCGGGCGCTCTCTCGAACACTCGCCGGACGCCCGCGACCGACAGGACGGGGACGGTCCATGGGTTCACTTCGCAGCCACGACGACAGCTGGGACATCGCGACGAGCGTCGGCTCGACCGCCGTGATGGTGGCCGCGGCCCGCGCCGCCGAGACCGAACGCGACGAGCCGCTGATCCGCGATCCGTACGCCCGGCCCCTGGTGGCGAAGGCGGGTACCGGCGTGTGGGAGTACATGCTCGATCCGGCCTTCACGGCCAAGGTCGCCGCTGCCGGTGACGACGGCGCCGAGGTGGCCCAGGTGATCGAGCACATGGGCAACTACCAGGCCGTCCGCACCCACTTCTTCGACGACTACTACCGCGCCGCCGCCGCGGCGGGCATCCGTCAGGTGGTGATCCTGGCGTCTGGCCTGGATTCCCGCGCCTACCGGCTCGACTGGCCGGCCGGCACCACCGTGTACGAGATCGACCAGCCCCTGGTGCTCGAGTACAAGGCGGCCACGCTGGCCGAGCAGGGCGTCACCCCGGCGGCGGAGCGCCGCGAGGTGCCCGTCGATCTGCGGCAGGATTGGCCCGCCGCCCTGCGCGACGCCGGATTCGACCCCGCACGGCCCACCGCGTGGCTGGCCGAGGGGCTGCTGATGTACCTGCCGGCCGAGGCCCAGGATCTGCTGTTCGAACGCGTCACGGAACTCAGTGCACCGGGCAGCCGGATCGCCGCCGAGACCGTCGGCAAGCACTCCGAGGAGCGTCGCGCCCGCATGCGGGAGAAGTTCGAGGCCCTGATGACGCGGTTCCGCGCCGAGGGTGGCCCCGACCTGTCGCAGCCCATGGACGTCGCCGATCTGATGTACGACGACCCGCATCGCGCCAACGTGGCGACCTGGCTGGGCGCCCACGGCTGGGTGGCCGCGGCCGTCACGTCGGAGGCCGAGATGCGTCGGCTGGACCGCTGGGTGCTCACCGAAGAGGTCGACGAGGACTCCTTCTCGGAGTTCGTCACGGCCGAACGGCAGTAGCAGGCCAACGGGGGTGTTCACCAACCAGCTGGTTGGTTAGGGTGACCCCATGACGACCGAATCCGTCGCCCCCACGTCCGTCGCCGACATCCCGAGCGTGGTCGCACGGCTGCGTGCCACGTTCGCGAGCGGGCGTACCCGCAACGTCGACTGGCGCCGGCGCCAACTGCAGGCACTCGAGCGCCTCATCACCGACAACGAGCCCGAGATCGCCGACGCGTTGGCCGCCGACCTCGGTCGCAAGCCGTTCGAGTCGTGGCTCGCCGACATCGCCAGCACCGCGGCCGAGGCGCGCGACGCGGCCAAGAACGTCGGCAAGTGGACCAAGCGCAAGCATCGGCTGCTGGAGTTCGCGCAGCTTCCCGGCCGCGGCTGGGTCGAGTACGAACCGTTCGGCGCGGTCCTGGTGATCGGCGCCTGGAACTTCCCGTTCGCGCTCACTCTCGGCCCCGCCGTCGGCGCGCTGGCAGCGGGCAACGTCGTGCTGCTCAAGCCCTCCGAGGTGGCGCCCGCGTCGTCGGCCCTGATGGCACGGTTGGTGCCGCGGTACCTGGACCCGGACGCCGTCGCCGTCGTCGAGGGGGATGGCGCGGTGAGCCAGGAACTCATCGCCCAGGGCTTCGACAAGCTGTGCTTCACCGGCGGCACCGAGATCGGTCGTCGCGTATACGAAAGTGCGGCAACGCATCTGACGCCGGTCACCCTGGAACTGGGCGGCAAGAGTCCGGTGATCGTCGCCGCCGACGCCGACGTCGACGTGGCCGCCAAGCGCATCGCGTGGACCAAGCTGATCAATTCGGGGCAGATCTGCATCGCACCGGACTACGTGCTGGCCGACGTCGCCATCCGCGATCAGCTGGTCACCAAGATCCGTTCCGCCGTCGAGTCATTCGAGGCCGGCGACCCGTCGGGCAAGCGCATCGTCAACGAGCGGCACTTCGACCGGCTGGCGTCCTCGCTGGCCGCGACGAAGGGCGAGGTGGCCGTCGGCGGCGGCACCGACGCGGCGGCGTTGAAGATCCAGCCGACCGTGGTGGTGGATCCCGACCTCGACGAACCGCTGATGCGCGACGAGATCTTCGGCCCCATCCTGCCGATCGTCACCGTCCAAAACCTGGACGAGGCCATCGATTTCGTGAACTCGCGGCCCAAGCCGCTGGCGGCCTACCTGTTCACCAAGACCAAGAGCGTGCGCGAACGGGTCATTCGCGAGGTGTCGGCGGGCGGCATGTTGGTCAACCACCTGCTGTTCCAGTTCTCCACCACCAAGCTGCCCTTCGGCGGCGTGGGGCCGTCCGGGATGGGGGCCTACCACGGCAGGTTCGGCTTCGAGGAGTTCAGCCACCGCAAGTCGGTGCTGACCAAGCCGACGCGACCCGACTTAACCGCCATGATCTACCCGCCGTATACAGATAAGGCGTGGAAGCTGGCGCGCAAGCTGTTCTAGCCGCCGCCCGACCCAGAGAGGAAAGTTCATGCCCGGAGTGCAGGATCGCGTCGTCGTCGTCACGGGAGCCGGGGGAGGTCTCGGGCGGGAGTACGCGCTCACGCTGGCGCGTGAGGGCGCCTGCGTGGTGGTCAACGACCTCGGTGGCTCGCGCGACGGCACCGGCGCCGGCCACAACATGGCCGACCAGGTGGTCACCGAGATCAAGGACGCCGGTGGCCGCGCCGTCGCCAACTACGACAGCGTCGCCGAGCCCGAGGGCGCGGAGAACATCATCAAGACCGCGATCGACGAGTTCGGCAAGGTCGACGGCGTGGTGAGCAACGCAGGCATCCTGCGTGACGGCACGTTCCACAAGATGACGTTCGAGAACTGGGACGCCGTGCTCAAGGTGCACCTCTACGGTGGCTACAACGTCATCCGTGCGGCGTGGCCGCACTTCCGCGAGCAGAGCTTCGGCCGCGTCGTGGTCGCCACGTCGACGTCGGGTCTGTTCGGCAACTTCGGTCAGGCCAACTACGGCGCGGCCAAGCTGGGGCTCGTCGGCCTGATCAACACGCTGGCCCAGGAAGGCGCCAAGTACGACATCAAGGCCAACGCGATCGCGCCCATCGCGGCGACGCGCATGACCGAGGACATCCTGCCGCCCGAGGTGCTCAAGAACCTCACGCCGGAGTTCGTGGCGCCGGTGGTGGCCTACCTGTGCACCGAAGAGGTGCCCGACACGGACTCGATCTTCATCGTGGGCGGCGGCAAGGTGCAGCGCACCGCGCTGTTCCAGAACGAGGGGGTCACGTTCAGTGCGCCGCCGTCGGTCGACGACATCGCAGGCAAGTGGAGCGAGATCACCGATCTGTCGGCGGCCAAGGCGGCCGCCTTCAACCTGAAGTAGTGAAGGCCCTCGTCGCGCAGTCCCTCACGGGGCCTGCGGGGTTGGACTACGTCGACGTCGACGATCCCACCGAACCCGCCGCCGCGGGCACGGTGGTGATCGACGTCGGCGCATGCGGCGTGTGCTTCCCCGACCTGCTGCTGCTCAAGGGGGAGTACCAGCTGAAGCTGGAGCCGCCGTTCGTCCCGGGAACCGAGGTTGCCGGCGTGGTGCGCTCGGCCGGGGCGGACACGGGTTTCATGCCCGGACAGCGGGTTTCGGCGCTGTCGATGCTGGGTGCCTGGGCGCAGCGGGTGGTGGTGCCCGCGCAGACGGTGCTGCCCACGCCCGCCGACCTCGATGACGCGACGGCCACGGCGCTGCTGGGCAACTACTTCACGATGTACTTCGCGCTGCAGCGCCGTGGGGCGCTGCAGCCGGGGGAGACCGTGCTGGTGCTCGGTTCGGCCGGTGGCGTCGGGACGGCCGCGGTGCAGATCGCGAAGGCCATGGGCGCCACGGTGATCGCGATGGTGCACCGCGCCGGCGCGGACGACTACGTGCGCTCGCTGGGCGCCGACGTCGTGCTGCCGCTGACCGAGGGCTGGGCTCGGGCGGTGCGCGACGAGACCGGCGGCCGGGGCGTGGACGTGGTGGTGGACCCGGTGGGCGGTGAGGCGTTCGACGACGCCGTGCGGGTGCTGGCCCCGGAGGGACGGCTGCTGGTCCTGGGCTTCGCCTCCGGCGGGGGGATCCCGTCGGTGAAGGTGAATCGTCTGCTGCTGCGCAACGTCTCGGTGGTGGGCGTGGGTCTCGGCGAGTTCGTCAGGGCCCAGCCCGAGGCTCAGGCCGGCATCGCCGCCGGGTTGGCGGGGTTGGTCGCCGCGGGCCTGCGGCCCCCGCCGCCGGTGCGGTACCCGCTGGCCGACGGCAGGGCGGCGCTGGAGGCGTTGGCGGCCGGCGAGATCCGCGGCAAGCTGGTGCTGGAGCCCTAGTGGGGCACGAGGTGGTGCGCGCGCTGGCCTTCGACGTGTTCGGCACGGTCGTCGACTGGCGCGGCACCATCATCGCCGAATTGCAGCGGTTCGGGGAAGCCCATGGCGTGCAGCGGGATTGGGCGCGGTTCGCCGACGACTGGCGGGCCGGCTACGCCCCGGCGATGGACCGGGTGCGCCGCGGCGAGCTGCCGTGGACCACGATCGACGTGCTGCACCGGCAGCTCCTCGACGAGCTGCTGGCCGCGGCCGACGTGCGCGGGATCCCCGAGCACGACGTCGCGGAGTTGAACCGGGCGTGGCATCGGCTGCGGCCGTGGCCGGACGCGGTGGCCGGGTTGACGCGGCTCAAGGCGCGGTACGTCATCACGACGCTGTCGAACGGCAACGTGTCGCTGCTGACCAACATGGCCAAGCACGCCGGCCTGCCGTGGGACTGCGTGATCTCGGCCGAACTTTTCCGGCACTACAAGCCCGATCCCGAGGCGTACCTCGGGTGCGCGGGGCTGCTCGACGTGGCGCCGGGTGAGCTGATGCTGGTGGCCGCCCACCCGTCGGATCTGCGGGCGGCGCGCTCGGCGGGCCTGCGCACGGCGTACGTGGTGCGGCCGCTGGAACACGGCCCCGAGGGGCGGCCGCCGAGGTTCGAGCCGGGCGAGTTCGACGTCGTGGCAGATGACTTCGTGGACCTGGCCCGTAGGCTCGAGACGTGGGTACCGGCGGACTGATCCTGGTCGCGATGACCATCGCGGTGGGCATCGTCGGGGTGATCGTGCCCCTGCTCCCCGGAACGCTGCTGGTGTGGGCGGCGGTCGCGGTGTGGGCGTTCGTCGAGCAGACCGTGTCCGGGTGGGTGACGTTCGGCGTGGTGACCGTGCTGTTGGCCGCCACGCTGCTGGTGAAGTACCTCTGGCCCGTGCAGCGGATGCGTCGCGCGCAGGTGTCGACGGGGAGCCTGGCCGCCGGTGCGGTGCTGGGCATCGTCGGCTTCTTCGTGATCCCCGTGCTGGGGCTGCCGGTGGGTTTCGTCCTGGGCATCTACCTCGCCGAACTGGCGAAGCGCCGCGACCAACGGCGGGCGTGGGCGTCGACGGTGCACGCGCTCAAGGGCGTCGCGCTGTCGGTGGGCGTCGAACTCACCGGTGCGCTGCTGGCCGCCGCGGTGTGGGTCGTGGGTGTGCTCGTCGGCTGACCGCGTGGGACGGGTGCCGTGCCGGGCGGTCGGGGCGCGCCGCCTCCCCGAGCGCGAACCCTTGGTGTTCGAGGCCCGCGATCAGCGCGGCGATCGTGCAGGGCCCGTGCTGGGCCAAGAAGTAACTCAGCGCGTAGCGCAGTTCGATGCCGCGCAGCAGCAGGGATTCGTCGGGTTCGGCCATGCGTCACGGTGACAGAGGGCACCGACAACGATGGCGCGCTGCGGGATGGAGGTGAGGTTTCTGATACCCACGAGGTTGACGGGCTCTGCTAGCCCGACGCGGCACGCCCCGCTCAGCCGCGCAGCGCCTCGCGCAGGCGGACCAGCTGCTCGTCGGGAATGCCCAGTGCCGTCAGGTAGTTCGGCAGCGAGCCGTAGTCGGCGTCGATGGTGGCCCTGGCCGCCGCCAGGTACTCCTCCTGCACGCCCAGCACGTCCTCGGTCAACCGCGCCTCGGCGAACGTCACGATCTCGGGCGTGGCGCGCTCGGCCGCGCGGTCGCGCACCGACGCGAGGATGCGGTCCCGCAGCCGCGGCACCGCGGCATTGCTGCGCAGGAAGTCCTCGACGATGGCGTCGCGCTCGACGCCCACCGCCTCCAACACCAGCGCCACCGTGAACCCCGTGCGGTCCTTGCCCGCGAAGCAGTGCGCGATCACCGGCTTGCCGTCGGCGAGCAGTGAGATGACCTGCCGCACCGCGAGATGCGCGCCCGCGAGCGCGGGGAAGCGCACGTACTCCTCGGTCATGAACCGGCGCGCCGACTCGGCCACGTCGGACTGCGCGGGGTCGGCCGTCATCATCTTCTCGAAGCTGGTCTCGTGCGGCGCCGCCGCGTCGGTGGCCGTCAGCTCGTGGAACGGCAGCTGATGCACCGCGACGCCGGCGGGTACCAGCCCCGACCCGCGCCGCTCCACCTCACGCACCGACCGCAGGTCCGCGACGTCGGTGATGCCGTACCCGGAGAACGCCGCGCGCCCCGAATCGTCGAGCGCACTCAGCTCACTGGACCGGAAGAACCGGCCCGGCCGGATGCCCGTCGACTCCGCGACGTCGCGGAAGTTCCAGGCGCCCGACAGCTCGTCACCGCCCGACCACGTCACGCCGGGCACACCGCCTTCGCGAACGCCGACTTCTCCCTCCCCAACTCGGCGCGCGCGATCGTGCGCATGTGCACCTCGTCGGGCCCGTCGAACAACCGCATGGCGCGGTGCCACGCGTACAGCCGCGCCAACGGCACGTCGTCGCTGACACCCGCGGCGCCGTGCACCTGGATGGCCCGGTCGATCACGTTGCACGCCATCTGCGGGGCGACGGCCTTGATCTGGGCCACCAGCACCTGCGCGTCCTTGCTCTTGTTGCCGTGCTGGTCGATGGTCCAGGCGGCCTTGTGGCACAGCAGGCGTGCCTGCTCGATCTCGTTGCGCGACAACGCCACCTGCTGCTGCACCACGCCCTGCTCGGCCAACGGCTTGCCGAACGCGATGCGGTGCTGCACGCGGTCGACCATGAGCGCCAACGCGCGCTCGGCCACGCCGATGGCGCGCATGCAGTGGTGGATGCGTCCGGGGCCCAACCGGGCCTGGGCGATCGCGAAACCGCTGCCCTCCTCGGCGAGCAGGTTGGCCGCGGGCACCCGCACGTTGTCGAAGGTCACCTCGCAGTGGCCGTGCTGGTCCTGCCACCCGAACACCGGCAGCGAACGCTCGATGGACACGCCAGGGGTGTCGACGGGCACCAGGATCATCGACTGCTGCTGGTGGCTCGCGGCGTCGGGGTTGGTGCGGCCCATGACGATGAGGATCTTGCAGCGGGGATCGGCGGCGCCGGAGATCCACCACTTGCGGCCGTTGATGACGTAGTCGTCACCGTCGCGCAGCATCGTCGTCTGGATGTTGCGGGCGTCGCTGGAGGCCACCGCAGGCTCGGTCATCGCGAACGCGCTGCGGATCTCCCCGGCCAGCAGCGGCTCCAGCCAGTCCTTGCGCTGCTGCTCGGTGGCGAACAGGTGCAGCGTCTCCATGTTCCCGGTGTCGGGGGCCGCGCAGTTGAGCACCTCGGGCCCGATCTCGCCGCTCCAGCCGGACAACTCCGCCAGCGGCGCGTACTCCACGTTGGTCAGCCCGGACTCCGACGGTAGGAACAGGTTCCACAGGCCCTGCTGCTTGGCCAGCACCTTGAGTTCCTCGATGACCGGCGGCACCGAGTGATCGTCGGGCCCCTTCTCGCGCCGGTAGGCCTCGTAGGACGCCTCGGCCGGGAACACGTGATCGACCATGAAGGCCGTCAGGCGGTCGTAGTAGTCCTGACCCTTGGCCGACATCGCGAAGTCCATGACCGCCACGATATGACACCCGTCGAGTCCGGCTCCGGGCACTCCGGAAACGCCGCCGGATCAGTCCGGCGGGAGCACCGTCACGGTGCCAGCGGCCCCGTCCACCTCGACGAGGGTCCCGGTCGGCAACCGCGTGGCGGCCGCCGTGGCGTTGACGACGCACGGCACGCCGAACTCCCGCGCCACGATGGCCGCGTGCGACATGTGCCCACCCAACTCGGTGACCACGGCCGCGGCATAGGCGAACGCCGGCGTGTACCCCACGTCGGTGACCTGCGCGACCAGGATCTCGCCCGGTTCCAGGTCGTCGATGGTCTCGGGTGTCACCACCCGAACGCGTCCGCGGGCGATGCCGCCGCAGACGCCCAGGCCGCGCAGCACGTCACCGTCGGCGAGCACGCTGGCAGCCCGCGTGGGAACCCACGTGCCGCTGAACGCCTCGGGCGGGACGATGCGCTCCAGCTCGGCCTGCTGCGCCCGCCGCCGGGCCGCGACCTCGGCGAGATCCGGCGGTGGCGCGTCGAGTTCGTCGACCAGCAGGTAGAACACGTCGTCGACGCAGCGCAGCGTCCCCGCGGCGACCAGCCTGCGGCCGTACTCGCGCAGCAGGCCGCGCAGCAGCCAGATCGTGCGCACCATGCGGTCGCGCCGCACCTCGCGGTCGCGTAGCTGGCCGGCCGCGGCCGCGGCGATGGGGCGCACCCACGCCGGGATGTGCGGTGGGGCGGGCGGCGACCAGGGGGGCAGTTCGAGGGTCTTGGTGACCATCCGCAGCAGCAGCCGGGGATCGTCGGCGAACGCCGCGCTGCGCATCTCGACCTCGGCCGGGCCGCGGTGCCCGATGACCGCGATCTCGGCGGCCAGCGCCGCGGCGAACTCCGGGGCGGCGGCGGCCAGCCGGTCCGGGTCCGGGTCGGTGCCCAACAGTGCGACGACGTCGGCGTCGGTGCGGGCCAGCGCGGCGAGCCGGTGAACGGCCGCCAGCGACTGCGCGCTGGCGACGTCGGGGCCCGCCGACGGCAACACGTCACGACCGCACAGGATGCGCAGGATCACCCCGTACGCCGTGCACACCAGGATCGACGCCGACGCGAGCACCCACGCGTGCACCACGTGGTCACGTGCCAGCACGATCAGCTCGCGCAGGCGCGCATCGTCCACGTCGGCGGCCGACCGCGTGCGCTGCTCCAGGCGGGCGACGTCGGCCACCAGGTCCCTGGTGTCGCGGCCCGAGCCCGCCGTGAGGCCCACCAGGTTGTTGGCGAACACCACGACCCCGACGAGGTGACCGAGGAGCCCGCGCCGCTGCACCGGGGGCAATTCCGGCCCGAACAGGGCCAGGCCCTCCACGGTGCGGCCGAAGAAACCGTTGATGATCATGTCCGGGTCGACCAGCGGCACGGTCTGCGCCATGAAGTGGCCCGACGTGATGCCCGCGTAGAGCCGGTGCCCGAACACGCCGGTGGTGCGCTTGGCCATCTCCGCCTGCACCGCCCCGCCCGGGCGCAACCGCTGCGAGATGACCAGGGCGGCGGCCCGCGTCCCGCGCACCGTGACCGAGGCCGACGCCGGGGAGAACGGTCCCGGGAGCGCCTCGGACAGGTTGGTGGCCACGAACGCGGGGAAGCGTGGGTCGATGGGTGTGTCGAATTCGCCTGCGATGCCCGCGGTTCCGGCGGCGACGGGTGCCACGCCGTCCTCCGACGGGGTGTCGACCGCGGGAATCCGGCGGACGCGGGGCAGGCGCCAGGGCAGGTCCACCACGTGCCCGCCGAACGCGAACCGCGCCCGCACCACCAGCGCGAAGTCCGCGACGCACTCGGCGGCGCTCCACGTGGCGTCCCCGGAGCCCAGCCACGGCTCGACCGCGAGGAGATCCGACGGCGCCGCCCAGCGGGGCACGTGCACCAGCGGTCGGCCGACCGCCGCGGCGATCGCCCGCACCGTGGTGTGACCGGTCGCGGCCACCTCGGTGGGCGCGTCCGGGTCGAGCACCGCCCGCACGTAGGCCCGCTGCAGGTCGTGGGGATGCACCACCTGCAGGGGCCGATCGGCATCGGTTGCGGCGCAGAGGAACACCGGGCGGGCGAAGCGTGCCAGCACGTCGTCGTCGGCGTCGCGGCCCAGCACCAGCGGGTGCCGGATCTCGACGCGCCGCGCCGCGCCTGCCGGCACCGGGACGTCCCCGGCGCACGCCACGGCCACGTCGACGTCACCCGCGGCGGTGGCCGACGTGACGAACCGCAGTGTGCCGGGCCAACTCTCGGGAGCCGATCGACCCGGCCGCCCGACGCCCACCACCTCGTGACCCAGGCCGGCCAGGCGCAACGCCACGCCGAGGCCGACCGACCGGTCGGCGCCCGCGACGAGAACCCTCATCGCGCCCTAGTCGTCATCGTCGTCGAAGGCCTTGAGCAGGTCCTGCAGGTCCATGTCCTCGATGCTGCGGGGCGCGGCGTCCTCCGGTGCGGTGTCGGCCGTCTGCCCCGCGAGGTTGAGCAGCATGTCCAGCACCCCGGCCTGCCGCAGCCGCTTGATCGGGATCGACGCCACCACGCGCGCCAACTCGGCGTCCACGGCGCTGACCGTCTGCTCCTGCGCGGCCTCCCCGCCCAGCTGCGTGCGGAAGTACTCCGCCAGCGCCGACGGGTTCGGGTAGTCGAAGATCAGCGTCGGCGACAGCGTCAGCCCCGTCGCGGCCTTGAGCCGGTTGCGCAGCTCGACCGCGGTCAGCGAATCGAACCCGTGATCGGAGAACGCCAGGTCGGCTCCGATCGCATCGGGTGACGGCAGGCCCAACACGGTCGCCATGTGCGAGCGCACCAGGTCCAGCAGCACGGCGTGCTGCTCGTCGGTCGGCAGACCCGCCAACCGCGCCGTGAGCGCCGACCGCGACTGTGCGGCCGCCAGCGAGTCACCGACCTGGCGGCGCGCCGGTCCGGAGATCAGCTCCACGAACATCGGCGGCAACGTGCCCGCCGCCGACTTCGTCCGCAGCGCGCCCCGGTCGATGCGGGCAGGCACCAGGTACGGCTCGTCGACCACCAGCGCCCGGTCGAACAGCGCCAGCGCATCGTCGACCGACAGCGCCAGGATGCCGTCGCGCGCCAGCCGCGCGATGTCGGCCTGCGCCAGGTCGCCCGCCATGCCACCGGCCTGATCCCACAGCCCCCAGCCCAGCGTCATCGCCGGCAGGCCCTGCGCCCTCCGGTTCACTGCGAGCGCATCCAGGTAGGCGTTGGCCGCCGAGTAGTTGGCCTGCCCGGACCCGCCGACCAGCCCCGCCATCGACGAGAACAGGACGAACGTCGACACGTCGAGGTGACGCGTCAGCTCGTGCAGGTTGTCGGCCGCGTCGACCTTGGCCCGCAGCACCGCGTCGACGCGCTCCGGGGTGAGCGAGGTGACCACCGCGTCGTCGATGACGCCTGCGGTGTGGAACACCGCCGACAACGCCCGCGGGTGGTCGATCTCGGCGAGCACCTTGGCCAGCGCGTCGCGATCGGACACGTCGGCCGCCACGATGCGCACCCGCGCGCCCGCCGCCTCCAGGTCGGCGATCAGGTCGCCGGCACCAGGCGCGGCGGGGCCGCGGCGCGACACCAGCAGCAGGTCGCGCGCCCCGTGCCGGGCCACCAGGTGGCGGGCCAGCGCGGCCCCTGCCATGCCGGTACCGCCGGTGATCAGCACGGTGCCCACCGCCCACGCGTCGGGCATGGTCATGACGACCTTGCCGACGTGGCGGGCCTGGCTGAGGTGGCGCAGCGCCGCGGGGGCGCGGCGCACGTCCCACTGCTCGACCGGTAGCGGCGCCAACTGGCCCGCAGCGGCCAGTGCGGCGACGCCGGCGAGGATCTCCGCGACGCCGTCCGCACCGGCCTCGAACAGGTCGAACGCCCGGTAGCGGACGCCGGGGTGGGCGGCCGCGACGGCGTCGGCGTCGCGCATGTCGGTCTTGCCCATCTCGAGGAACGCCCCGCCGCGCGGCAGCAGCCGCAGGGAGGCGTCGACGAACTCGCCCGCCAGGGAGTCCAGCACCACGTCCACGCCGCGGCCGCCGGTGGCGGCCAGGAACTTCTGCTCGAAGTCCAGCGTGCGGGAGTCGCCGATGTGGTCGTCGTCGAAGCCCATGGCGCGCAACGTGTCCCACTTCGGCCGACTGGCGGTGGCGAACACCTCCAGGCCCCAGTGCCTGGCCAGGCGCACGGCCGCCATGCCGACGCCACCGGTGGCGGCGTGGATCAGCACCGCCTGGCCGGGCGCGACGTCGGCCAGGCGCCGCAGCGCGAAGTACGCCGTCGCGTGCCCCACCGTGAAGCCCGCGGCCTGCGCGTCGCGCCAGTCGTCGGGCACGGGCAGCACCACGCGGGCGTCGGTGTCGGCGATGGTGCCGGTGCCCTCTGGGAACACGCCCATCACGCGGTCACCGACGGCGACCGTCGTGACGCCAGCGCCGATCTCGGTCACCACGCCGGTGGCCTCGATGCCCATCACCGCGTCACCCGGGTAGAGCCCCAGCGTGATCATCACGTCGCGGAAGTTCGCCGCGACGGCGCGGATGGCCACCCGGATGCGACCTGCGGGCAGCGGCGCGAACGCGTCGGGCAGTGGTTCGAGCACCAGGTCCTCGAACGTGCCCGACGAGCCGGCCGGGTTCACCGCGAGCCGCCACGGCCCGCCGTCCGCGGGCGGGGTGAGCACGGCCTCGGCGGCCCGGCTGGGCAGCACGCGGGCGTGGTGCAGCACGCCGCCGCGCAGCACCACCTGGGGTTCACCGGACGCGACCACCTGGACCAGGCGGTCGTCGTCCAGTGCGGCGGAGTCGTCGGTGTCGACCAGCACGACGCGGCCGGGATGTTCCGTCTGCGCGGCCCGGATCAGGCCCCACGCCGCCGCAGCGGCCAGATCGGTCCCCGCGACGGCGCCGCGGGTGACGACCACCAGCGTGCCGGACTCGCCGTCCGACACGGGCCTCGACAGCCAGTCCTGCACCCGGGCCAGCGCGGCGTGCGTCGCCGCGTACACCCCGGCGACGCCCGGCTCGGTGACCAGCTCGTAGATCTCGGGGGCGGGGGCCGCGGCCGCGGGATCCTCCGTCATCGGGGTCCACGTCACCTCGAACAGCTCGCCGCCGGTCGTGGCGCCCACGGCGGCCGCGAGCTGCGCGGCCGTCACCGGACGCGCCACCATGGCGCCCACCGACAGCACCGGCAGGCCGAGCCCGTCGGCCAGGTCGATCGACATCGAGCTGGGTCCCGTCGGGGCGATCCGGGCGCGCACCGCGGTGGCCCCGGCACCGTGCAGCGTGACCCGCTGCCAGGAGAAGGGCAGCGCGAGTTCGCCGGAGTCCATGCCCAGGATCACGGCGTGCAGGGCACCGTCGAGCAGCGCCGGGTGCACGCCGTAGCCGGTGGTCGACACGTCGCGGGGCAGCCGCACGTCGGCGAAGATCTCGTCGCCGCGGCGCCACATCGCCTGCAGGCCCTGGAACGCCGCCCCGTACTGGTAGCCGCGTGCCGCCAACTCCGCGTACGCCTCGGCGACGTCGACCTCGCGGGCGCCGACCGGCGGCCACACCGTGAGATCGGCTCCCGGCGGGGCGCTTTCGGCACCCAGCTCACCCTCGGCGTGCAGGGTCCACGACGACTCCTCGCCGTGGGGCCGGGAGAAGACGGAGAACGTCCGGTTCTCGGGTCCGCCCACCACCACCTGGACGGCCACGCCCTGCGGCGGCAGCACCAGCGGCGCGTGCAGCATCAGCTCGTCGACGACGCCGCACCCCACCTCGTCACCGGCGCGGATGGCCAGCTCGACGAAGCCGGCGCCGGGGAACAGCACCACGTCGGCGACGGCGTGATCGGGCAACCACGGCTGCACCGCGGTCGCCAGGCGGCCGGTGAGCACCACGCCGCCGGTCTCCGGCAGCTCCACCACCGCGCCCAGCAGGGCGTGGTCGGTGCCCGCCAGGCCCAGGCCCGCGGCGTCGGTGGCCCCGGCACCGGAGCCCGACAGCCAGAACCGGCGCCGCTGGAAGGCATACGTCGGCAGGTCCACCAGCCGGCCACCCGCGCACACGTCGCGCCACGACACCTGACCGCCCGCCACCGAGTACTCGGCGAGCGCGGCGACCAGCGTGGCCGGCTCCGGGCGATCCTTGCGCAGCACCGACGCGGTGACGGGCTCGGCGTCGGCGAGGGTCTGGGCGATGGACGCGGTGAGCCCGCTCGCGGGACCCACCTCGACGAACCGCGTGACGCCCGCCGCGGCCAGGGTGCGGACGCCGTCGGCGAACCGCACGGCCTCGCGCACGTGCCGCTGCCAGTAGGCCGACGACGCGAAGTCCGCACCGGCCACCTCGCCGGTCACGTTGGAGATCACGGGGATGGCGGGTGCGCTCACCGACATGCCGGCCGCCAGGGTGTTGAACTCCAGCAGCATCGGCTCCATGAGCGCCGAGTGGAACGCATGCGACACCGCCAGGCGGTGCGTGCGGGCACCGCGGGCCTTGAGCGTCTCGGCCACCGCGGCGACCTGCGCCTCGGGGCCCGAGATCACCACCGAGCCAGGTGCGTTCACCGCGGCGATGCTCACCTCGCCGGTCAGCAGCGGTGTCACGTCGGCCTCCGGTGCGGCCACCGCGATCATCGCGCCGCCCTCGGGGAGCCGCTGCATGAGCCGGCCGCGGGCCACCACCAGCGCGGCGGCGTTCTCCAGCGACAGCGCGCCCGCGACGTGCGCGGCCGTCAGCTCGCCGATGGAGTGCCCGATGAGGAAGTCCGGTCGCACGCCACACGATTCGAGTAGCCGGAACAGCGCGACCTCCACGGCGAACAGCGCAGGCTGCGCGAACTCGGTGCTGTCGAGCAGTGCGGCGTTGGCGCCCCACGTGACGTCGCGGATGGGGCGCAGCAGGTGGCGGTCCAGCTCGCGGGCACACGCGTCGAACGCCTCGGCGAACACCGGGTAGGCCGCATGCAGTTCCCGGCCCATGCCGAGGGTCTGCGAGCCCTGACCGCCGAAGACGAACGCGGTCTTGCCCGTCGTGGCGCGCTCCCCGGGAACCAGCTCGCGCAGCGCGCGCACCAACTCGTCGCGGTCCGTGCCCTGGGCGACGGCGCGGAACGCGAACGCGCTCCGCCCGCCGAGCGTCCACCCGACGTCGAGCGGGTCGACGTCGGGGTGGGCGTCGAGGTGGTCGGCGATGCGGGTTGCGGTGGCCACCAGGGCCTCCGGGCTCTTCGCCGACAGCGCCCACGGGATCACCGGCGGGTGCTCGCGCACCTCGGACGGCGCCGCGGCGAGGTCGGCCGGGGCCTCCTCGATGATGACGTGCGCGTTGGTGCCGCTGATGCCGAACGACGACACCCCGGCCCGGCGCGCGCGGCCCGCCGCAGCGGGCCACGGCCGAGGCTCGGTGAGCAGTTCCACCGCGCCCATGGTCCAGTCGACGTGCGGGCTGGGCTCGTCGACGTGCAGCGTGGCGGGCAAGGTGTCGTGCCGCAGCGACTCGATCACCTTGATCACGCCCGCGACGCCTGCCGCCGCCTGGCTGTGCCCCATGTTCGACTTGATGGAGCCCAGATACAGGGGCTGCGTGCGGTCCTGCCCGTAGGTGGCCAGCAGTGCCTGGGCCTCGATGGGATCGCCGAGCGTGGTGCCCGTGCCGTGCGCCTCGACGGCGTCGACGTCGGTGCCCGCGAGGCCGGCGTTGGCCAGCGCCGCCCGCACCACGCGTTGCTGCGAGGGGCCGTTGGGGGCGGTGAGCCCGTTGGACGCGCCGTCCTGGTTGATCGCCGAACCACGCACCACCGCGAGCACGCGGTGACCCAGTCGCCGGGCGTCCGACAGTCGTTCGACCACCAGGACGCCGCCGCCGTCGGCGAAGCCGGTGCCGTCGGCCGCGCCCGCGAACGCCTTGCACCGCCCGTCGGCGGACAGCCCGCGCTGGCGGCTGAACTCGACGAAGATGTCCGGCGTCGCGTTGACGGTGACACCGCCTGCCAGCGCCAGGTCGCACTCGCCGAGGCGCAGCGACTGCGCGGCCATGTGCAGGGCCACCAGCGACGACGAGCACGCGGTGTCCACCGACACCGCGGGGCCCTCCAGCCCCAGCACGTACGCCACGCGGCCCGACGCGATGCTGGCGGCCTGGCCGGTGAGGCGGAAGCCCTCCACGCCGTCGGCGCCCACGCCGTAACCCTGCGCGATGATGCCGGTGAACACGCCGGTGGCGCTGCCGCGCAACGTCGCCGGGTCCAATCCGGCGCGTTCGAGCGCCTCCCACGACAGTTCCAGGAACAGCCGCTGCTGCGGGTCCATGGCCAGCGCCTCGCTGGGCGACACCCCGAAGAAGGCGGGGTCGAAGCCGGCGACGTCGGTCAGGAAGCCGCCGGTGCGCGAATACGAGGTGCCGGGCGCGTCGGGATCGTCGTCGAACAGCCCGCCCAGGTCCCAGCCGCGGTCGGTGGGGAACTCGGTGAGCACGTCGCGGCCCTGGGCGACCATGTCCCACAGCGCTTCCGGCGAGTCCACGCCGCCGGGGTAGCGGCAGGCCATGCCGACCACCGCGATCGGTTCGTCGATCACGGCCAGTGCCGTCGGCACCTGCGCCACGGCCTGCGGCGCCTCGGCCAGCTCGGAGCGGATGTACCCGGCCAGCGCATCCGGGGTGGGGTAGTCGAAGATCAGGGTGGGCGACAGCGCCAGCCCGGTCGCGGCCTTGAGGCGGTTGCGCAGCTCGACGGCGGTCAGCGAGTCGAAACCGTGGTCGGAGAACGCGAGGTCGCCTGCGATGGCCTCCGGTTCGCCGGTGCCCAGCACCGTGGCCATGTGCGAGCGCAGCACGTCGAGGACCAGCGCCTGCTGCGCCTCCTCGGACAGGCCCGAGAGCTTCTGCGCCAGCGCCGACTTCGACTTGGCGGCCACCAGGGTGTCGTCGACGCGGCGGCGCGACGAGGAAGTGGCCAGGGCGGCGAACATCGGCGGCAACAGGCCCTGCGCCGCCCGCGTCCGCAGCGCGCCGCGGTCGATGCGCGCGGGGGCCAGCAGCGGCTCGCCCACCACCAGCGCGGTGTCGAACAGCGCCATGGCGTCGTCGCCGGAGAGCGCCAGCACGCCGTCGCGGCCCAGCCGCGACAGGTCGGCGGCGTCCAGGTGCCCCGTCATGGCGCTGGCCTGGTCCCACAGACCCCACGCCAGCGACGTCGCGGGCAGCCCCAGGGCGCGGCGGTGCGCGGCCAGCGCGTCGACGAACGTGTTGGCCGCGCAGTAGTTGGCCTGACCCGACGAGCCGACGATGCCGGCCATCGACGAGAACATCACGAACGCACCGAGATTGGCGTCGCGGGTGAGTTCGTGCAGGTTCCAGGCGGCGTCCACCTTGGCCCGCAGCACGGGGTCGAGCCGTTCGGGCGTCAGTGAGCCGATCACGGCGTCGTCGAGCACGCCGGTGGCGTGGACGACGGCCGACAGCGGGACCCTGAGGTCGGCCAGCACCGCAGCCAGCTGGTCGCGATCGGCGGCGTCGGCCGCGACGATGCGGACGTCGGCGCCCGCGGCCGTCAGCTCGGCCGTCAGCTCGGCCGCACCGGGGGCGTCGGCGCCGCGCCGCGACAGCAGCAGCAGGTGCCGCGAGCCGTGCGCGGCCACGACGTGGCGGGCCACCGCCGACCCGGCCATGCCGGTGCCACCGGTGATCAGCACGGTGCCCGCGGCCCACGCGTCGGGGAACGTCATCACGATCTTGCCGACGTGGCGGGCCTGCGACAGGTGCCGCAGGGCCGCGGGGCCGCGACGGATGTCCCACGTGGTCACCGGAAGTGGCGTCAGCACCCCGGATTCGAACATCTCCGACAGCTCGACGATGTAGTCGTGCATGCGCGGCCTGCCGGGCTCGAACAGGTCGAACGCGCGGTAGTACACGCCCTCGTGGGCGGCCGCGACGGTGTCGGCGTCGCGGATGTCGGTCTTGCCCATCTCGAGGAACACGCCGCCGCGCGGCAACAGTCGCAGCGAGGCGTCGACGAACTCGCCCGCCAGGGAGTCCAGCACGACGTCGAACCCGCGGCCGCCGGTGCCGTCGAGGAACTTCCGCTCGAACTCCAGGGTGCGCGAATCGCCGATGCGCTCGTCGTCGAAGCCCAACGCGCGCAACACGTCCCACTTGGGCCGGCTCGCGGTGGTGTACACGTCCAGATCCCAGTGCCTGGCCAGCTGGATGGCGGCCAGGCCCACGCCGCCGGTGGCGGCGTGGATCAGGATCGACTGGCCGCGCTCGACCTTCGCCAGCTCCTTGAGGCCGTAGTACGCGGTGGTGAACACGACGAGCGTCGCGGCGGCCTGCGCATCGGTCCAGCCGGTGGGCACCGGGGCCAGCAGCCGCGCGTCGGCGGCCACCTCGGTGCCGGTGCCCTCGGGGAAGAGGCCCATCACGCGTTGGCCCACCGCGAAGTCCGTGACGTCGGGGGCGATCTCGGTGATGACACCGGCGCCCTCGCTGCCGATCAGCGCGTCGTGGGTGAACATGCCGAGGGTGATCATCACGTCGCGGAAGTTGGCCGCCACCGCGCGCATCGCGACGCGGACGTGGCCCGCGGGCAGGGCAGCGCCCGCGCCGGGCACCTCCACCAGCGCCAGATCCTCGAACGAGCCCGCGGTGGTCACGCCGAGGCGCCACGGCGCGCCCGAGGCGGGCGGGGTCAGGATGCCGTCGATGCCGCGGCTGCGCACCACGCGCGGAGCGAACACCGCGCCGTCGCGCAGGGCGAGCTGCGGCTCGCCGACGGCCAGCGCCAGGGCCGCGGCGCCGTCGACGTCGGTCGTATCGGTGGTGACGTCGAGCAGCACGAAGCGACCGGGGTTCTCGGTCTGCGCGGCACGGACCAGACCCCAGACCGCGGCCCCCGCGAGGTCGGTGACGACGTCGGTGCGGGCGCCGGAGGCCGCGACGGCGCCGCGGGTGACGACCACCAGCGTGCCCGTCGGCTGCGTCAACCACTCCTGCACGCGCAGCAGCGCCGCCGTGGTGGCACTGCGCACGGCGGCCGGCACGTCGACGGAATCGGCTGCCACGGCCGCAGATTCGAAGATCGCGGTGTCCCCGCTGGTGGCGGGTCCAGCCGTCGTGGACTCGGGCGCGGGGAGCGCCGTCCAGTCCACCTCGAGCAGCTCGCCGTCGGCGCGGGCGGCGGCCGACGCGAGCTGGTCGGCGCTGACGGGCCGCACGGTCATCGATCCCGCCGACAGCACGGGGATGCCCAGCCCGTCGGCCAGCTCGATGGCCACCGAGTGTTCCCCCGTGGCGACGATCTTCACGCGTACCGCGGCGGCGCCCTCGGCGTGCAGCGTCACCCGCTCCCACGCGAAGGGCAGGGCCAGCCGGTCGTCGTCACCGGCGACCGCGATGGCGTGCAGTGCGGCGTCCAGCAGAGCCGGGTGGATGCCGAACCCGGTCGGCGAGACATCCTGCGGCAGAGCCACTTCGGCGTACACCTCGGCGTCGCGGCGCCACATCGCGGACAACCCGCGGAAGGCCGGGCCGTAGTGGTAGCCGCGCGCGGCCAGCCGCGCGTAGGCGTCGGAGACGTCGACGGGCAGCGCACCGGGCGGCGGCCACGCGGCCTGCTCGGCGGCGGGGGCCACGGTGTCGGCGCTGACCTGCGCCTCGGCGTGCAGGGTCCAGGCGTCGTCGGCGTCGCCGCGCGAGAACACCGAGACCGCGCGCGTGCCACCGTCCTGCTCGGGTCCCACCACCACGCGCACCGGAATGCCCGCGGGCGGCACCACCAGGGGCGCCTGCAGCACCAGGTCGTCGATGGTGGGTCGGCCCACCTCGTCGCCGGCGCGGATCACCAGGTCGACGAAACCGGTGCCGGGGAACAGCACCGTGCCACCCACCGCGTGATCCGACAGCCACGGCTGCGTGGCCGCCGACAGCCGGCCGGTCAGCACGACGTGCCCGGACTCGGGTACCTCGACCACGGCCGTCAGCAGGCCGTGGGCCCCGCCGGCGAGACCGAAGCCGGTGGCGTCGGCCGCACCGGAACCGCCGCCGGACAACCAGAATCGCCGCTTGTCGAACGCGTAGGTCGGCAGGTCGACCAGCCGCCCGCCCGGGCACGCGCGGCCCCAGGACACCGGCACGCCGGCCACCCACGCGTGGGCGGCCGAGGCCAGGAAGCGGTCCAGGCCGCCGTCTTCACGGCCGAGCGTCGGCACCACGATCGGCTCGGCCCCCGCGTCGGCGACGGTGTCCTCGATGCCTGCGATCAGCACCGGGTGCGGGCTGCTCTCGACGAAGGCCCGGTACCCGTGCCGGCACGCCGTCCGCACGGCGGCGTCGAACTCGACGGTCTGGCGCAGGTTGCGGTACCAGTACTGGGCGTCCAGGCCGGCGGTGTCCATGACCTCGCCGGTGACCGTGGAGACGAACGCGATGCGCGTGGCCTGCGGGGCGACGTCGGCGAGCGCCTCGAGGAGGCGGTCGCGGATGGCCTCGACGGCCGCCGAGTGCGACGCGTAGTCGACGTCGACGCGGCGTGCGCGGATCTCGAGGGCCTCGCACTGACGCATCAGATCGGCCAGCCCGGCGTCGGGGCCGGAGACCACGACGGCCGAGCGGCCGTTGACCGCGGCGACGGACAGCCCGTCGACGCCCAGCAGGAGTTCCCGGGCGCGGTCGACGCCGCAGGCCAGCGACACCATGCCGGACTCACCGGAGATGGCCAGCAGCAGCGCGCTGCGCAGCGCCACCACGCGGGCGGCGTCGCGCAGCGAGAGCGCCCCGGCGACGTAGGCGGCGGCGATCTCCCCCTGGGAGTGCCCGATCACGGCGTCGGGCGTCACGCCCAGCGAACGCCACAGCGCGGCAAGGGAAACCATGGTCGCGAACAGCACCGGCTGCACCACGTCGACCCGGTCCAGGCCGGGCGCGCCCGGCGCGCCGCGCAGCACGTCGAGCAACGACCAGTCCACCCACTCGGCCAGCGCCGCGTCGCACGCGGCGATCTCGGCGGCGAAGGCGGGGGCGGTGTCGAGCAGTGCCAGGCCCATGCCGACCCACTGGCTGCCCTGGCCGGGGAACACGAACGCGGTCTTCGACGTGGGCGTCGCGTGCCCGCGCACCGCGGACTCCGGGGTGTCGCTCGCGTTGGCGATCTCGGCCAGCCCGGCCAGCAGGGCATCGCGATCGGTGCCCAGCACCACGGCGCGGTGTTCGAAGGCCGTCCGGCCGGCCAGTGTCGCGGCCACGTCGACGTCGGCCAGGTCGGGATGGTCGGCGAGGTGGGCGGCCAGTCGAGTTGCCTGGGCGGCCAGGGCATTCGGCGTCTTGGCGGCCAGCACCCACGGCACCAGCGGCTGATCGGTGGGCTGCTCGCCGGCCGGGGCCGCCTCGGCGGGCGGCTCCTCGACGATGACGTGGGCGTTGGTGCCGCTGATCCCGAACGACGAGACCCCGGCGCGGCGCGGGGCCTCGCCCGCGGGCCACGGGCGCGCCTCGGCGAGCAGCGACACCGCCCCCGCGGTCCAGTCCACGTGCGGGCTGGGCTCGTCGACGTGCAGGCTCGCGGGCAGCACGCCGTGCTGCATCGCCATGATCATCTTGATGACGCCCGCGACGCCCGCCGCGGCCTGCGTGTGACCCATGTTCGACTTGATGGATCCCAGCCACAGCGGCTGCGTCCGGTCCTGGCCGTAGGTGGCCAGCAGTGCCTGCGCCTCGATGGGGTCGCCGAGCGGGGTGCCGGTGCCGTGGCCCTCGACCACGTCGACCTGGGCGGTGGTGAGCCCGGCGTTGGCGAGCGCGGCGCGCACCACGCGCTGCTGCGAGGGGCCGTTGGGGGCGGTGAGCCCGTTGGACGCGCCGTCCTGGTTGACCGCCGACCCGCGCACCACCGCGAGCACGCGGTGGCCGTGGCGCACCGCGTCGGAGAGCCGCTCCACGACCAGCACGCCGCCGCCCTCGGCCCAGCCGACGCCGTCGGCCGCGCCCGCGTAGGGCTTGCAGCGGCCGTCGGGCGCCAGACCGCGGTGGCGGCTGAACTCGACGAAGATCGTCGGCGTCGCGTTGACGGTGACACCGCCGGCCAGCGCCAGGTCGCACTCGCCGAGGCGCAGCGCCTGCACGGCCTGGTGCAGGGCCACCAGCGACGACGAGCACGCGGTGTCCACGGACACCGCGGGGCCCTCCAGGCCCAGCACGTAGGCCACGCGGCCCGACGTGACGCTGGAGGTCATGCCGGTGAGGCGGTAGCCCTCGATGGCGTCGTCGGACATGCCGTAGCCGCCCGCGATGACGCCGGCGAACACTCCCGTGGCGCTGCCGCGCAGCGACGTGGGGTCCACGCCCGCGTTCTCGAGCGCCTCCCACGACAGCTCCAGCAGCATGCGCTGCTGGGGATCCATCGCGAGCGCCTCGTTGGTGGCGATGCCGAAGAACGGGGCGTCGAAGTCGGCGACGCCCTCGACGAAGCCGCCGGAGCGGGCGTACGACTTGCCCGGGGCGTCCGGGTCGGCGTCGAAGAGGTTGGCGAGGTCCCAGCCGCGGTCGTCGGGCAACTCGGAGATGACGTCGCGGCCGTCGGCGACCATGCGCCAGAGATCCTCCGGCGACGCCACGCCACCGGGGTAGCGGCACGACATGCCGACGATGGCGATCGGCTCGCCCGAACGTTCCAGCAGCGCCCGGTTCTGGTTCTTCAACCGTTCGACCTGGACGAGCGCCTTGCGCAGCGCCTCGGTTGCGTGCTCGAGTTGATTGACCATGCGGTGCTATCCCTTGTCAGCCCGGCCGGACGCACTGAGATGCCCCGTCGGGTCATCCGAGCGACCAGCAGTGCGCACCGGGACTCCGATGTCACGGTGCCGTACCTGCCCCCGACGAATTGCCGCTGCGCTGCCGGTCACCGCCGCAAATGTACTGGTGACCCAACCGACGCGTAGCGCTTGGGAGACCATATCCGACAGGGGCGAGTTTGCGGTCATTCATCCCGATGGTGTGGGAAGCTGACGCGGTGACCGGCCTGGGCCATGGCGACAAGGTGAAAGTGGTGGTCGGCGACGACCACCCGATGTTCCGCGACGGCGTCGTGCGCGCGTTGAACAACAGTGGCTACGTCGAGGTGGTGGCCGAGGCCGACGACGGCATGGCCGCACTCGAGGCCATCCGGGAGCACCGGCCGGTCGTGGCGCTGCTCGACTACCGGATGCCGGGCCTCGACGGTGCCCAGGTGGCGGCCGCCGTCACCCGTGACGAGTTGCCCACGCGCGTGCTGCTGCTGTCCGCGCACGACGAGCCGGCCATCGTGTTCAAGGCGCTGCAGGACGGCGCGGCGGGTTTCCTGCCGAAGGAGTCCAGCCGCTCCGAACTGGTCAACGCGGTACTCGAGTGCGCGAAGGGCCGTGACGTGGTGGCACCCAGCCTGGCCGCGGGGCTGGCGGGCGAGATCCGCAAGCGCGGCGAGAACGACGCGCCGACGCTGAGCCCCCGCGAGCGCGAGGTGCTCAAGCTGATCGCGGCGGGTGGCACCATCCCGGCCATGGCCAAGGAGTTGTTCCTGGCGCCGTCGACGGTGAAGACCCACGTGCAGCGGCTGTACGAGAAGCTCGGGGTGGGAGACCGTGCGGCCGCGGTCGCCGAGGCGATGCGGCGCGGGTTGCTCGAATAGCGTGGAGCGCTTCCTGGCGTACTTCTCGGCGTCGCCGGTGCGCGTGTCGGCGTTCCTGCGGTTGCCGCTGATCGGGCTGATCGCGCTGCTGGTGTGGGTGTGGGACGTCGACTCCTGGCTGCCCGACGTGTACGCGGTGCTGCTCGGCGCCTACGCCGTCGCGGCGGCGATCTGGGTGGTGATCGTGGTGCGCGGGCCGGTGCCGCGGTGGGCCGACTACGCGTCGACGGGCGTCGACGTGCTGGTGGTCCTGGCGCTGTGCGTCGTCTCGGGGGGCGCGACGGCGGCGCTGCTGCCGGTGTTCTTCCTGCTGCCCATCTCGGTGGCGTTCCAGGACCGGCCGATGCTCACCGGCGTGCTGGGGCTGGCCGGGGCGGCGTGCTACCTGGCGGCCTGGATCGTCTACAGCAGGCGCGACGACTCCATGGGGCTGCCGGACATCGTGTACACCCAGGTGGGGTTCCTGCTGTGGCTGGCCGTCGCGGTCAGCGCACTGTGCTACTTCCTGGCGCGGCGGCAGGCGCGCGTGCGGTCGCTGCAGGAGGTGCGCAGGCACCTGGTGGCCGAGGCGCTGGCGGCCGACGAGCGGCACAACCGCGAGATCGCCGAGCACCTGCACGACGTGCCGCTGCAGAACCTGCTGGCTGCTCGGATGGAGGTGGACGCGTTGCGCGAGCGCAGTCCCGACCCGGCGCTGGACGCGGTGTACGACTCCTTGCAGCGGACCGCGGCGGTGCTGCGGTCGACGGTCACCGAGCTGCACCCGCAGGTGTTGGCCCAGCTCGGTTTGGCCGAGGCCGTGCGGGAACTGTTGCAGCAGTTCCGTTCGCGCGGTGACTGCGCCGTCGAGGGTGATCTGGAGGAGGTGGGCAAGCCCGAGTCGCAGTCGCTGCTCTACCGGGCGGCCCGCGAGCTGCTGGCCAACGTGCGCAAGCACGCCCGGGCCACCACGGTCGGCGTGACACTGCGCCGGGCCGGGGATCGCGTGGTGCTGGTGGTCGCCGACGACGGCGTCGGGTTCGACCCCGCGCGGGTGGCCGACAGCGTGGCGGCGGGCCACATCGGGCTGGGGTCGCTGCTGGCGCGGTTCGAGGCCATGGGCGGCCGGCTGGTGATCGAGTCGGCGGCGGGGGTCCGCGGTACCCGCGTCACGGTCACCTCGCCGCCGGAACCCGACCGCCCTGCCGGTCAGCCGTCGTGACCTGAGAGGCCGCGCGCGATGACGAGCCGCTGAATCTGGTTGGTGCCCTCGAAGATCTGGGTGATCTTGGCTTCGCGCATGTAGCGCTCGGCGCGGAAGTCGCGGGTGTAGCCGACGCCGCCGAGCACCTGGACGGCGTCGGTGGTCACCTTCATGGCGGCGTCGGTGGCGACGAGTTTCGCGACGCTGGCCTGCGCGGAGTAGGGCGCGCCGGCGTCGCGCCTGCGGGCGGCGTCGAGGTAGGTGGCCCGGGCGCTGCCGACGGCGGCGGCCATGTCGGCCAGCAGGAAGCCCAGGCCCTGGTGGTCGATGATCTTGCGGCCGAACGTCGTCCGTTCGCGGGCGTAGCGGACGGCATCGTCGAGGGCGGCCTGCGCGATGCCGACCGCGACGGCGGCGATGCCCAGCCTTCCGGAGTCCAGTGCGCTGAACGCGATCTGAAGGCCCTGGCCTTCGGCGCCGATGCGGCGGTCGGCGTCGAGGCGGGCGTCGTCGTAGAACGCCGACGTCGTCGGGACGGCGTGCAGGCCCATCTTGTCCTCGGGCTTGCCGAAGGTCAGGCCGGGCAGGTCGCCGGGGACCAGGAAGCAGGAGATGTCGCCTTTCGCGTCGCCGGTGCGCGCGAACAGCGTGTAGGAATCCGCCACCCCGCCGTGGGTGATCCAGGATTTCGACCCGTTGATCACGTAGTGATCGTCGTGGCGCACGGCCGCACAGCGCAGCGCCGCCGCATCGGAGCCGGCCTGGGGTTCGGACAGGCTGTAGGCGCCGATCCGATCGCCGGAGAGCATGCCGGGCAGCCAGCGCTGCTTCTGCTCCTCGGTACCGAATGCCAGCAGCGGATGCGACGACAGGCTGTGCACGCTGACCGCCACGGCGACGGCGGCCCAGCGGGCGGCGAGTTCCTCGAGTACCTGCAGGTAGACCTCGTAGGGCTGGCCGCCGCCGCCCCACTCTTCGGGCTGCGGCAGGCTCATCAGCCCGGCGGCGCCCAGTTGCGCGAAGACACCGCGGGGGTAGGTCGCGGTGCGTTCGTGCTCGTCGACGATGGGGTCGAGAACCTTGTCGGCGACGTCGCGCGCCAGCGCGATCAGCTCGGCGGCTTCTTCGGTGGGCAGTAGACGGTCGACGGCCATGCGTCGAAATAGTACTGCAGGCGGCTGCGCAGTACTGTTTCGATCATGGTGGATCCGGTCGAAGGCTTCGGCACGCGGCGGCGGACGAGACTGTTCGACGACCTGCTGGCCCTGTTCTTGGCTGACGGGTTCAGCCGGCTCACCCTCGACGACGTCGCCGCGCGGCTGCACTGCTCGAAGTCGACGCTGTACACGCTGGCGGCCGGCAAGGACGACCTGGTGCGCCGCGTCACCGTGCACTTCTTCAAGCGGGCCACCGCCGACGTCGAGGCCGCCGTGGAGCGAACCGCGGACCCCGCGGCCCGCGTGTCGGCGTATCTGACCGCCGTCGGGGACGCGCTGGCAGCCGCAGGCGAGGACTTCATGACCGACGTCGCGGACTTCGCGCCCGCCCGCGAGGTGTACGAGGCCAACACGCGCGCCGCCGCGCAGCGGGTGCGGCAGCTGATCGTCGACGGCGTGGCCTGCGGCACCTACCGCGACGTGCACGCGGCGTTCGCCGCCGACGTCGTCGCGGCCACGATGGTCCGCATCCAGCAGCGTGCCGTGCGGGCCGCGACGGGGTTGAGCGACGCCGAGGCCTACGCGGAGTTGGCCACGCTGCTCACCCGGGGGCTGCTGGCGTCGCCGGGGAACTGATCACCAGCGCCGCCACCACCAGCGCGATGCCCGCGGCCTCGGTGAGCGTCGGTCGCTGCGCCAGCACCACGGCACCCACCACCGCGGCGGTGACCGGGAGCAGGGCCAGCAGCAGCGCGAAGCGCGCCCGGCCGACGGCGGTCAGGACCACCTGGTCGAGCGCGTACGGCACCGCCGTGGACAGCACGCCCACCCCGATGCCCAGCAGCCAGGTGCGAGGCTCGGCGAAGACACCCGCATCGGTCCACAGCTGCGGCGCCAGCAGCGGCACGGCGAGCCCGACCGCGGCCGCGGCCATGCCGACGGCAAGCGAGTCCAGTCCGGAGCCGGCGTCGGCGACCCGCTTGCCCAGCAGGACGTAGCCCGCCCACAGTGCGGCGGCCAGCAGCGCGCAGCCGACACCGACGGCGTCGGCCTCCAGCCGGACGCCGGCCACCAGCACGACGCCCGTCGTCACCAGCACCACCGCCACGAGGTCGCGGGCGCGCCGCGAGCCCAGCGTCGCCACGGCGACGGGGCCCAGAAACTCGATGGCCACGGCGGTGCCGAGCGGGATCCGCGCGATGGCCTCGAAGAACGCCACGTTCATCGCGACCGTGACCACGCCGAACCCGGCCGCCCACCGCAGCGCGGAACGCGTCCACCGCACCCGTCGTCGCCAGGGGCGCCGCCACGCCACCAGCGCGACGGCTGCCGATGCGCAGCGCAGCCAGGCGACCGCCGTCGGGTCGGTGGTCTGGAACAGGACGACGCCCAGTGCGGCGCCGGTGTACTGCGACACCGCGCCGACGACGAAGAACCCCGGCACCGACCACGCGGGGACGCGGGGCCGGGCCGTCACGGTCCTAGAGCGCCGCGTTGATGGCGTCCACGCGGTCCTTGGCGTCACCGAAGAGCATCTGGGTGTTGTCGCGGAAGAACAGCGGGTTCTGCACGCCGGCGTAGCCCGACGCCATGGACCGCTTGAACACGATGACGTTGTTGGCGTTCCACACCGTGAGCACCGGCATGCCGGCGATGGGGCTGCCGGGGTCCTCCGAGGCCGCCGGGTTGACGGTGTCGTTGGCGCCGATCACGAGCACGACGTCGGTGTCGCCGAAGTCGTCGTTGATCTCGTCCATCTCCAGCACGATGTCGTAGGGCACCTTGGCCTCGGCCAGCAGCACGTTCATGTGGCCCGGCAGGCGCCCGGCCACCGGGTGGATGCCGAAGCGCACCTCGACGCCGCGGTCGCGCAGCTTGCGGGTGAGGTCGGCGACGCCGTACTGGGCCTGGGCGACGGCCATGCCGTAGCCGGGGGTGATGATCACAGAGGAGGCGCCCGCCAGCAGCTCGGCGGCCCCCTCGGCGGTGATCTCGCGGTGCTCGCCGTAATCCTTGTCCTCGGCCGGACCGGCCTCGATCCCGAAACCGCCTGCGATGACGGAGATGAACGACCGGTTCATGGCCTTGCACATGATGTAGGACAGGTAGGCACCGGAGGAGCCGACGAGCGCGCCGGTGATGATCAGCAGGTCGTTGCCCAGCAGGAAGCCCGACGCCGCGGCGGCCCAGCCGGAGTAGCTGTTGAGCATCGACACCACCACGGGCATGTCGCCGCCGCCGATGGAGGCCACCAGGTGCCAGCCCAGCAGCAGCGCCAGCACGGTCACCACGACCAGCAGCCACAGCTGCGGGGAGACGACGAACCACACCGTGAGGGCGAAGAACACCACGAGCGCGCCGACGTTGAGCACGTTCTTGCCGGGCAGCATCAGCGGCGCGGACTTGATCTTGGCCGACAGCTTGAGGTTGGCGACGATGGAGCCGGTGAAGGTGACCGCGCCGATGAACACGCCGACGAACACCTCGGCGGAGTGGATGCCGAGCATGCCCTCGCTGCGCAGCAGCGCGGCCTCGGCGCCTGCGAGCTGGCCTTCGACGTGCAGGTAGCCGTTCCAGCCGACCAGGACGGCGGCCAGGCCGACGAAGCTGTGCAGCAGGGCGATCAGCTCCGGCATGCCGGTCATCTCGACGACCTTGGCGCGCCACAGGCCGATCGCGGCGCCGATGGCCATGGCCCCGAGCAGCAGGCCCAGGCCCACCGGTTCGATGTGGCGGCCCAGGGCCAGCACGACGGTCGCGACGAGCGCGATCGCCATGCCCGCCATGCCGAAGCTGTTGCCGGCCTTGGACGTCTCGTGCTTGGACAGTCCGGCCAGCGCGAGGATGAACAGCAGTGCGGCGACGATGTACGCCGCGGTGGCGGCAGTCTCTACCGTGAACATGAGGTATCCGTTCGAGGAGTATTCGGGCGCAGGCGGCGTCAGCTGCGGGAGAACATGGCGAGCATGCGGCGCGTGACCGCGAAGCCGCCGAAGACGTTGATGCTGGCCAGCAGGATGGCCACCGTGGCCAGCGCGGTGATGACGGTGTCACCGTGGCCGATCTGCAGCAGTGCGCCCACGACGATGATGCCGGAGATCGCGTTGGTGACCGACATCAGCGGCGTGTGCAGTGCGTGGTGCACATGGCCGATGACGTAGTAGCCGATGACGATCGCCAGGGCGAACACCACCAGGTGCACCTGCAGTGCGGCCGGGGACAGCGCGACGAGCACGAACAGCACGGCCGCCGCCGCGAAGGTGAGACCGATGCGGCGCTGCATGGTCATGGGCGTCTTGGCGGGCTTGGGTTCGGCCGTGACCGCGGGTGCGGCGGCAGGGGCGGCGGATACCTGTACCGGGGGTGGCGGCCAGGTGATCTCGCCGTCGCGCACGACGGTGATCGACCGTTGCACGACGTCGTCGAAGTCCAGCGTCAGCTGGCCGTCCTTGGCGGGAGTCAGCAGCTTGAGCAGGTTCACCAGGTTGGTGCCGTAGAGCTGGGAGGCGGTGGCGGGCAGGCGACCGGCCAGGTCCGTGTAGCCGATGATCGTGACGCCGTTGGCGGTGACGACGGCCTGGTCCCTGACCGTGCCCTCGACGTTGCCGCCGTTGGCCGCGGCCATGTCGACGATGACGCTGCCCGGCTTCATCGAGGCCACCATGTCGGCGGTGATGATGCGCGGGGCCGGCCGGCCGGGGATCAGGGCGGTGGTGATGATGATGTCGACGTCGGAGGCCAGCTCGGCGTACAGCGCGGCCTCGCGGGCCTTGTAGTCCTCGCCCATCTCCTTGGCGTAGCCGGTGGCCGACACCTCGCCCGCGTTCGGGTCCACCGACACGTACTCCCCGCCCAGGGACTTCACCTGGTCGGCCACCTCGGGGCGGGGGTCGGTGGCCTTGACGATGGCGCCCAGGCTGCCCGCTGCGCCGATGGCCGCCAGGCCCGCCACGCCGGCACCGACGACGAGCACCTTGGCCGGGGGCACCTTGCCCGCGGCGGTCACCTGGCCGGTGAAGAACCGGCCGAAGGCGTGGGCGGCCTCCACGACGGCGCGGTAGCCGGCGATGTTGGCCATCGACGACAGCACGTCGAGCGACTGCGCGCGCGAGATGCGCGGCACGGCGTCCATGGCGAGCACCGTGATGGGGCGTGCGGCGAGCGTGTCCACCAGCTCGGGCTTGAGGGCGGGGGAGATCAGGCTGACGAGCGTCGTGCCGTCGCGCAGCGCGGCGATCTCCGCATCGTCGGGGGCGTTGACCTTCAGGACCACGTCGGCGGCGAACGGATCGCCGATCTGCGCTCCGGCCTCGACGTACGCGGCGTCGGAGAAGCTGGAGGCGTCCCCGGCGCCGGACTGTACGACGACGGAATAGCCCAACTTGAGCAGTTGCCCGACGGTGGCCGGCGTGCCGGCGACGCGCGTCTCACCCGCATGCGACTCGCGAGGAATCCCGATGATCATCGGAAGAGTCTCGCATTTGCCCGTGGACGCCGTGCGCGCCACCTCGGCCCGGTGCGCGTCACGCCCGTGCCTGGTCACGCGCGTAACCACGGCGGACGCAACGACATCCGTCGTCGAGACCCCGCGAAGCGAGGCAATCGGCGCCGTTTGCCGGGCGCCGCGGCTCATTACGCCGGTGCTATAGCCAGTCGCGGCGCCGGAACGACACGTACAGCACCGCGACCAGCAGCACGATCACGACGCTGCTGGCGATGAAGCCGGCGACCGTGTTGATGCCGGGGTAGGTGACGTTCTGGCCGTACCACCCGGTGACCGCCGTCGGCACCGCGATGATCGCGGCCCACCCGGTGAGCTTCTTCATCACCGTGTTGAGGCGGGCGTCCTGCAGCGACAGGTTGGTCTCGAAGACCGTCGTGACCATGTCGCGCAGCGATTCGGTCCACTCGGAGGCGCGCAGGACGTGGTCGTACAGGTCGGCGTAGAGCGGGTCGAGTTCGGGTGACGTCTTGGCGTCGAGCCTGCGGTGCTGGATGGCGCCCACCACCTCCCGCATGGGCAGCACGACGCGGCGCAGTTCGACGAGGTCCTTGCGGAAGCGGAACGTCCTGCGCTGCAGTCCATGTCGCGGCCCGTCGTCGGCGAACAGCTCGTCCTCCAAGTCCTCGATGGCGTCGTCGAGGGCCTGCACCGCCTCGAAGTGCCCGTCCACCACGACGTCCAGCAGCCCGTGCACCAGCGCGCCGACGCCGTACTCCTGGCCGCCGAGTTCGTCGAAGCGCTCGGAGACGACGTCGATGTCGAAGTGGTCGGGACCCGTCGCGGGTGGCAGCCGAACGGTGATGAGCCCCTGCGGCAGCACGAATCCCGAGATCCGGTGCTTGACGATCAACGACGCCTCGTCGCCCGCGGCGACGGCCTGCACGTCGTCGGGTGACACGGTCTCGATGGCGTACACCGTGAAGAACGTGTGGGAGTGGTACACGGTGGCCTTGGTGCGCTCCTTGGGTGCCGTCGCGTCCTCGACCGCCCACACGTTGAGCCGCAGTTCGTGGGCCAGTGCGGCCAGCGTGTCTTGGTCGGGGTCGTAGACGTCGGCCCACACCAGGGTGTCGTCACCCTCCAGACAATCCGAGATCCGCTCGAAGGAGAAGTCGTCGTGGGGTTTGCCGTCGCGCCACACCCGGCCGCGGATCTGCGTCATCCGGACATCATGCCCGTTGGTCACGGTTGGGAACCGAACGCGCAACGACATGGGCCGGGATGCTGTCTGGGCGTGCCGCAGGCGCCAGTATCGATCCATGAATCTGGTCGAGCGCGGAATGACCCGTTGTCCCTGCTGCGTGGCCCCTGCCGACTACGCGTTCGTCGAGACCGCCCCCGACACCATCACCTACGAGGTGTGGTGCCAGCGGTGCGACGAGGTGTTCCTGGAGAACACCTCGACCGTCGACATGCCGCTGTTCTTCGACCCGGCCGTCTACTCCTACACGCCGTGGAGTCAGCGCGTGCGCACCGGCCCGTGGGTGCGCGCCGGCGCCATCGGCCAGCGCTGCTGGGGTGCTGCCGCCCTGGCGATGAGCGGCGCCGTGCACGGCGTCCGCACGAAGGTCGCCGAACTGCCGCTGCGGCTGCCGCAGGCGGCCCCGATGCGCGAACTCGAGGCCGGCCCGGCGGCGGCGCTGCCCGCCACCTGACCCGCTAGCAGAGGTGCACGAGCGCGGCTTTGTACAGGAAGTCCGCGTCGGCTGCGTCGACGTTCTCGTTGGTGTTGTCGTAGATGGCCCGCAGCGTGACGCTCTTGGGCACCCCGTGGGTGATGTCGTCGCACACGGCGTAGCCGAGGTTCAGCGCCACGTCCTGGGACGTGTCGCCGTAGCCGTAGTCGGTGAGCGCGACGAAGTAACCGTGCTCGTCGGTGGCCGACGCGGGCGCGGCGCCGGCCAGGCCGAGGCCCGCGGCCGCGACGGCGGCGAGGGCGACTGAGACGATCCGAGTGGTGGACACGTGAACTCCTGACGATCTGGTCGGTCTCGCGGGTGCGAGCTGCGACCAGCATCGGGGGCCGTCCTTGGCGGATTCTCGACGAATTCTTGGCGCCCTCGCCAAGCGTCTCGACCGCTAAATCACCTGTTCCCGCAGCGTGGACAGGGTGCGCTCGAGGATCCGCGAGACGTGCATCTGCGACACCCCGATGCGCTCGGCGATCTGGCTCTGCGTCATGGAATCGAAGAAGCGCAGATACAGGATCGAGCGTTCGCGCTCCGGGAGCGCGGCGATGAGCGGTTTCACCGATTCCTGGTCGGTGATGCGGGCGAACGCGGGGTCGATGCTGCCGACGGTGTCGGCCACCATCCGCGCATCGTCGTCGCCGGTGGACACCGGAGCGTCGATGGAATGGGTGCGGTAGGCCGCCGACGCCACCAGGCTCTCCACCACGTCCTCGCGCTCGATCTCGAGGTGGGCGGCCAGTTCGGTGGGCGTGGGCGCCCGGCCGAGGGTCTGCGTCAGATCCGACATCGCCCGGGTCAGGTGGACGTGGCGGTCCTTGAGTCGGCGCGGCACGTGCATCGCCCAGCCGTGGTCGCGGAAGTGCCTGCGGACCTCGCCCATCATCGTCGGCACGGCGAACGACAGGAAGCCGGCGCCCTTCTCGGGGTCGAACCGGTCGACGGCGTTCACCAGGCCTAGGCGCGCGATCTGCGCCAGGTCCTCGATGTCCTCGCCGCGGCGGTCGTAGTGCTTGGCGATGTGGTCGGCCAACGGCAGGCAGCGCGCCACGATGGCGTCGCGCTGTCGTTGGCGCTGCGGGCTGCCGGGCGGCAGTCGGTGGAGTTCGTGGAACATGTCGACGACGTCGGCGTACTCGTCGTTGGACCGTCGGGTGGTTGGCGCTTCGAGTTGCATGGTCACGGTGTCGGACCCCCTAACAGGCGTCCCATCGAATGCAGTGGCCGCAGCAGGGCCCAGCATTCTTTCCGTCTGGGACGGAACCGGCAATCTGCCGTGGTTGCGATGCGATGGCGCGCGATCCCCGACGTGTGTGCTCTGCCGGGTTCCCCGCCACAGACTGGACGGGGGAAGGAAGGGGCAGCCGTTTCGCGGCGCAACCTGACATCCGCTTTGGCTAAACGGTGCGTGTCCTCGTGGACGTCTCCGACTGTACTCCGCGGCCGCCCCCCGTGGTCAAAATGTCCGTGCCACCGCGCGGTTTAGTCGCTCGGGCAGCGGGCATCACGGAGGTGCGCGCTCAAGCCCCGATGGCGCCGCCCCACCCTCCCCCGCGAAAGGTTCGTCATGACTGCTGCCTGCCCGGAACCGGTGAGCGTCGTCCCCAACGGGGTCTACCCGCCGCAGGAAGACTCCCAGCTGCTGGTCGACGTCATGGCGCGCCGGGCCGATCCCACCGGCCTGCGCGTGGCCGACCTGTGCACCGGTAGCGGGTTCGTCGCCGTGGCCGCGGCCCGGTTGGGCGCGGCGTCGGTGGCCGCCTTCGAGCTGTGCCCGCGGGCCGTGCGTGCGGCGCGCGCCAACGCGTCGGCCGCCGACGTCGACGTCGACGTGCACCTGGGCCACTGGGCGCGCGCGGCCGAGTTCCGGCCGTTCGACCTGGTGTTGGCCAACCCGCCCTACGTGCCGTGCCCCGGGCCGGAGGTGGCCGAGGACATCCCCGAGAATGCCGGTCCGGCAATGTCTTTCGATGCAGGCGTCGACGGTAGGCTGGTGCTGGACCCGATGTGTGCCCACGCGCCGGAGCTGTTGGCCGACGGCGGCCGCATGCTGGTGGTGCACTCCGAGTTCGCCGACGTCGAGGCCACCGTCGAGGGCTTGCGTGGCCAGGGCCTGCACGCGGAGGTGGTGAGCTGGCTGCGCATCCCGTTCGGTCCGGTGATGACGGCGCGCGCCCCGTGGCTGGAGCGCACCGGTCGACTGGAGGCCGGCAGGCGCGTCGAGCGGATCGCCGTCGTCGAGGGCAGCAAGCGATGAGCGAGCCGCGCACGGTGCGCATCGCCGGCTCCGGGCCGCTGCTGGTTCAGGGTCCGGTGCGCATCGAGACGCCCGACGGCACCGTCACCGAATCGGACCGGTTCATGGTCGCGATCTGCACGTGCCGACGCAGCAAGCTCTACCCGCTGTGCGACACCAGCCACCGCAAGAAGCAGCGAGTAGCGGCCACCGACGAATGAGGCGGCGTCACACCGTTGAGTCGTACGCCCCCACCACGGTGTAGCCCAGATCGGCCAGCACGGCGACGTCGAGGACGCTGAGCGTGCGCACGCCGTCGCCCACGCGCTGATAGGTGTTCATCAGGTTGGCGTTGGCGCCCACGAAGAACCCGTCGGCGAAATGCGACGCGGATATGAATGGGCTGGACGAGAAGATCGGCACCGGGGCGCCGTAGGCGGCCACGGCGTGGGGCCCGAAGAAGAACAGCCCGCCGTCCTCCCCACCGGCGATGGCGTCGAAGTCGCGGTCGGTGTTCCACCTGAAGTCGGGCGTGATCGCGCGTTCACCGTCACTGGCCCCGACGAATTGGGCGAACGGGCTCCAGTAGCGGCGGGCGGCGTTCTGGCCGGGCGCACCGATGACGCTGGTGAACCCGAACGTGTGCATCAGCTCGTGCATGGCCGTGGACAGGGCGTCCACGGTGCCGGCCGGTTGATCCTGCTGGATACTCCAAGTGGAACGGCTGGGGTACCAGTTCCAGTTGATCCTGCCGTCGAAATCGGGCCCGTTGAGGTCCTCACCGGTCAGGAGTTCGTGCTGCACGACCGACGGCCAGAGACCGGGGCCGGTGGCCGTCGAGACGAACGGGGACACGGCGCTGGCGAGGTGCGCGGGGTCGGCACCCTCGCTGTCGACCTCGTAGGTGAGGGTGCGCGGCGCGTCCACCAGGATGAAGGCGGCCAGCCGTCGGCCCGCTTCCTCGAGGACCCCGCGCCGTTGCGGGGTCCACTCGTCCGCCCCCCGGGTGTAGGTGAACTCGAACCGCACCGCGCCCTGGTTGACCAGCATCGACGTGGCGACACCGCCGCGAAACGGGTCGAGCAGGTTCACGTGCGCGCCGACGTCCACGGCCGAGATCGCGAACGTGTCCACGCCGTCGAAGTCCGCGCCCGGGGTGTAGACGTAGCTGCCGTCGGCGGCCATGGCGACGGTGCCGAATCGCGGTCCCTGGGTGAGCCGGTAGACGATGCGGTCGCCTTCCGGGTCGACGGCCGCGACCGCGCCTTCGATGGGGCCGTCCGGGCTGCCCGTGACCCGCACCGGCGCCACGGTCGGTGCCAGGTTGAAGAAGGTGCGTCGTGCGGTCCAGAGCGTGCCGGTGAGCGCGTCGCGCAGCTCACGAGGCAGCGGTAGCGCGGTGATCAGCTGCTGCAGCGACGCGGTGGCGGCCGTGATCGGCGCGTCGACGGGGCTGGGATGGGAGCCGTTCGTGGTCTGCATGCCCCAGGGGTTGGTGGGAAGGACCGGCGTCGCGGCGGGGGTGGGCGGCTCGGCCTCGTCGGCGACCGTCTGGGGTGCGGTCGGGGGAGCCGTCACGGTGGCCGACGCGGGCTGAGGCGTCTCGGCGTCGCCCGGGTGCGGTCCGTCGCTAGGCGTGGGCGTGGACGTGGGCGTGGACGTGGTGGGCGTGGGGCTGGCGGGCTTGCTGCTGGGCCTGGCGGAACTCGACCGCTTGGTCTTGTCGTCATCGGCGTGCCGCGTCGTCCCCGCGGTGGTGCGGGTCGCGCCCGCGGATGGCCGCACCTTGCCTGCGGTGTTCTTCGACGCGGCGGACTTGGAGGCGGCGGGCGCCGATGCGGCCGCGGACGTCGACGGCGCGTCGTCATCGGCCGCGGCGGAAGCGATTTGGGGGCCCAGCAGGCCAAGGCCCAAAGCGGCGCCCACGCCCAGCGACGCCGCGCCCACGTGCAGCCAGGTCCGTGACCCGCGTGCCATGCTTTACTCCTCCGTCAATTTTCTGGAAGTAAAGCACGCCCCCCGGCCCCGTGCCGGCGGATCGGACGGGACGCGGGGTCAGTCCAGGTCAGTCCGGGTCAGTCCGGGTCAGTCCAATGGACGCCGCAGCGACGTGCGGCCGTCCTGCCAGCACCGCACCATGTGATCGCCGAGGCGGTCCTCGACGAACTCGAACGCGCGGACGCCGAACACGACGTCGGCCTCGAGGTGCGGCTCGCGCGCCACCAGGTCGCCCACCACCTCGGTGCGCACCACCTGCTCGTGCACGGCGTCGGCCTCGACGTGCTCGGCGTAGAACCGCACCGCCTCGGCAGGCGCGCCCAACCGCTCGAGCGCCCGCACCATCCGCCGCGACCCCGACGGCGAGGTGATCTCGGTGGCCGCGAAGTGGCCCACCGCCGCGCCGCGCCAGGCGCGGTGTAGCCCGAACATCGACATCACGTTGACCACCGCCAGGGACTCGGCGACGCCGTAGTCCAGATAGTGGAGGTAGCCGGCGTCCAACCCGGACGCGGCCAGCAGGTCGCCGAACAGCACCTGGTGGACGTCGGCGGCGCGCCCGCCGCCGAACTCGTCGAACTCGACCGCCACGAACGCGGCCTTGGCGCGGCCGCGCAGCCGCGGGATGGCCCAGGCGTGGGGATCGCCCTCCTTGAGGTGGTAGATCGACCGGTGCACGAAGTACTCCAGCACCTGGTCCCAGGTGCCCTCGGCCAGCAGGTGCCAGGAGGGCCCGGTGCCACGGGTCGGTTCTACCGACAGCCGCGCCATCTCGTCCTCGACCGACGCGTCGGGACCCATGTCCTCGATGTCGCGGCGCAACGCCGAGAGGAACGCGTCTTCCATCCGACCGCGCAGGTGCAGCAGGCCGGCGTTCCACTCCCACCGCGGATCCACGCCGAAGAAACCCTGGTAGTGCAGCTCGTAGCAGACGTGCAGCGCCAGCTGCAGATCCAGGCCGTAGGGGTCGGCGTCGCCCAGCGACGACTCGATGCGTTGCAGGTGACCGTGGGGTGCGCGCTCGGCCAGCAGGTCGATGACCGTGGTGGACAACGGACCACGGGGCGAGGGCAACCGGGGCTCGGTGGAGGGATGCGCGAGAGTCACCGTCGGGAACTACCCCGGCGTCTCCCGGTGAAACCTAGGACGGCCATCACAAAGACTCGTGATGAGCGCATCCCTTCGCCTGCCGCGGACTGCACGGTACACATGCCTGGTGCGCGTGCCACCGCCTGCTGACTACCGCTGTCGCTGAACGCGTTTCCGTTCCGTTCAGCCCGCGTAGGAAGCAGTGCCCGTGTCCGTGTTCGTCGACAGGTTCCCGGTCGAAGCCCCCGACGAGTCGCTCGCCGACCCGCCGAGGAGAACCGCGCCCCGCAACCGTTGGCGCGCACTGCTCACGCGCGCCGGGTTGCCCCTGCTGTCGGTGGTGGTGTTCGGGCTGCTGTGGCAGCTCGCGGCGGCCAGCGGCGTGTGGAATCAAACCTTCGTGCCCTATCCGGCCACCGTGTGGCGGGCATTCCTCGACGTGTCGACCACGCATGACGGCATCCGCGGGTACGGCGGGTACCTGCTGTGGGAGCACCTGTACATGACCCTGCGCCGGGTGTTCGCCGGCGTCGTCGTCGGCATCGCCGTCGGGGTCCTGCTGGGCCTGGTCATGGGGTCGGTGAGCTGGGTGCGCAGCGTGCTGGAGCCGTGGCTGACGTTCATCCGGGCGCTGCCGCCGCTGGCGTACTTCTTCCTGCTGGTGATCTGGCTGGGCATCGACGAGGCACCCAAGATCACGCTGCTGGCGCTGGCGGCGCTACCGCCGGCCGCGGTGGCCACCACGTCGGCCGTCCTGGCGGCGCCGGTGGGACTGCAGGAGGCCGCGCGCGCACTGGGCGCCTCGCGGGCGCAGGTGATCCGCGACGTCGTGATCCCGTCGGCACTGCCCGAGACCTTCACCGGCATCCGCTTGGGCGTCGGCATGGCCTACTCCGCCGTCGTGGCCGCCGAGCTGTTCAACGGCATCCCCGGCATCGGCGGATTGGTCAAGGACGCAAGCAATTACAACAACACCCCGGTAGTCCTCGTCGGCATCTTCGCCGTCGGGTTCTCGGGCCTGATCATCGACGGTCTGCTGCGCGCCGTGGAGCGGCGCGTCGTCCCCTGGAGAGGAAAGACATGACGTCCACCGGCTCTTCACGCAAGCGCTCACCGAGGTCGAGGGTGCCGAGGCTGAGGGTACTGCTGGCGATCGCCGCCACCGCGACGGTGGCCCTGTCCGGGTGCGCGGTGGACAACTCGGGCGGCCAGTCCGACAAACCGACCATTCGCATTGGCTACCAATCGTTTCCGAGCGGTGATCTGATCGTCAAGAACAACCGCTGGCTGGAAGACGCGCTGCCCGACTACAACGTCAAGTGGACCAAGTTCGACTCCGGCGCCGACGTCAACACCGCGTTCATCGCCAAGGAACTCGACTTCGGCGCACTGGGTTCCAGCCCGGTGGCTCGCGGGTTGTCCGCTCCGCTCAACATCCCGTACCAGGTGGCGTTCGTGCTCGACGTCGCCGGTGACAACGAGGCCCTGGTGGCGCGCAACGGCAGCGGCATCACCACCATCGCCGACCTCAGGGGCAAGCGCATCGCGACGCCGTTCGCGTCGACCGCCCACTACAGCCTGCTGGCCGCACTCGCCCAGAACGGGTTGACGCCGTCCGACGTCCAGCTGGTGGACCTGCAGCCGCAGGCCATCCTGGCGGCGTGGGACCGCGGCGACGTCGACGCCGCCTACAGCTGGCTGCCGACGCTGGACGATCTGCGCAAGACGGGCAAGGACCTGATCACCAGCAAGCAGCTGGCCAAGGACGGGAAGCCCACGTTGGACCTCGGCGCGGTGCGCACCGAGTTCGCCGATGCGCACCCCGAGGTGGTCGACGTGTGGCGCCAGCAGGAGGCGCGCGCACTCGACGTCATCCACACCGACCCGGCGGCGGCGGCCAAGGCCATCGCCGCCGAGGTGGGCCTGAGCCCGGCCGACGTCGACGGGCAGCTCGAGCAGGGCGTCTACCTGACGCCCGCCGAGGTGGCGTCGCCGGAATGGCTGGGCTCCGAGGGCAATCCGGGCAACATCGCGTCGAACCTGCAGAGCGCGTCGACGTTCCTGGCCGAGCAGAACCAGATTCCCTCGGCCGCACCGCTGAAGACGTTCCAGGACGCCATCTACACCAAGGGATTGCCCGATGCCCTCAAGCAGTAGCGGGGGCCTGCGGATCGCCGGGGTCGAGCACCGGTACGGGGCCGGTCGCGATCAGGTGACGGCGCTCGGGCCCGTCGACCTGGACGTGGAACCGGGAGCGTTCCTGGTGTTGGTGGGCGCGTCGGGATGCGGGAAGAGCACGCTGTTGCGGCTCATCGCGGGCTTCGAGGCCCCCACCGCCGGGGCGGTGGAGGTGGCCGGTACGGCGCCGACACCCGGCGTCACGTCGGGCGTGGTGTTCCAGCAGCCGCGCCTGTTCCCGTGGCGCACGGTGGGCGGCAACGTCGAACTGGCCTTGAAGTATGCGCACGTGCCGCGTGACCGGCGCGCAAACCGGCGCGACGACCTGCTGGCGCGGGTGGGCCTGGAGGGCACCGCCGACCGCAAGATCTGGGAGATCAGCGGTGGGCAGCAGCAGCGGGTGGCGATCGCGCGCGCCCTGGCCGCCGAGAGGTCGCTGTTCCTGCTCGACGAGCCGTTCGCCGCGCTCGATGCGCTGACGCGCGAGCGACTGCAGGAGGACGTGCGTGCGGTGAGCGCCGAGACGGGGCGCACCACGGTGTTCGTCACGCACAGTGCCGACGAGGCGGCGTTCCTGGGGTCGCGCATCGTGGTGCTCACTCGCAGGCCCGGCAAGGTGGCGCTGGACATCCCGGTGGACCTGCCCCGCAGCGGCGTCGACCCCGACGAGCTGCGCAGGTCCCCGGAGTACGCGCGGCTGCGCGCGGAGGTGGGGCGGGCCGTCAAGGCACCCGCGGCGTAGCCGCGAATCGGGCGGGGGCGGCGTAGCCTCGCGGGCGTGCAGGTGGTCGCCATTCACGTCGCCCCGGGCAGTCGGCTACCGGTGAAGTCGGTGGACGAGGTGGTCGCCGAGGAGGGGCGCGGGTTGGTGGGCGACCGCTACCACGGCACCCGGCACCGTCACGTCACGCTGCAGTCCCGCGAGCGCCTGGACGACGCGGCCCGCGACCTCGGCCGGGTCTTCGACGCCGGAGCGACGCGCCGCAACGTCACGGTGGACGCGGGAGACGTCCCCACGAAGCCGGGGACCCGCATCCGCATCGGGGAGGTGGAACTCGAGGTGGTGCGCGTGGCGGCACCGTGCCGCCTGCTGGACGACGTCATCGGCCCGGGTGCCGCGCGGGCGCTGAGCAGGCGGGCGGGGTCGGTGTGCCGACTGCTGTCGTCGGGGACGATCCGCGTCGGCGATGCCGTCGAGGTCGGTCAGACCGGCGGGTAGGCGGGGGGCGGGTAGACGCCCCGCAAACCCCACGGGAGGAACTGGAAGAAGTACTCGATCTCGTCGCTGGCGTCGTAATCGGGATTCGGATCCATCGTTACCTCCAAGCGTCGACCGTCTGCGAGTCTAACCCGCCCTGCGGGTTCGTGGGCAAGGGATTGACTGTGAAAGCCTAGACTGGCCAACCAGTTGATTGATCCCCGGGCGCCGCCCCGGCCTGCATATAGTGAGTCGCCATGTCCGAACCCGCGAACGCCAGCGCCCCCACGCGGCGCGAGGAATTGCTCGCCGTCGCCACGAAGCTCTTCGCCGCGCGGGGATACCACGGCACGCGCATGGACGACGTCGCCGACGCCGTCGGACTCAACAAGGCGACCGTCTATCACTACTACGCCAGCAAGTCGCTGATCCTCTACGACATCTACAAGAGCGCGGCCGACTTCACGGTCGGGGCGTTGCACGACGACCCGACGGCCACCGCCCGCGAGACCATCTACCACTTCACCCGCCGGCTTCTGGTCGGCATCGCCAGCGACATCGAGCGGGCCGCGGTGTACTTCCAGGAGGGCCCCTACATCACGGAGTGGTTCACCGAGGAACAGGTCGCCTACATCCGCACCTCGGAGACCACCGTCTACGAGCACGTCCGCGACGTGATCGACCGCGGGATCGCCAGCGGCGAGTTCTACGACTGCGACTCGCACGTGTTGGCGCTCGGCTACATCGGCATGACGCTGGGGGCCTATCGGTGGCTGCGTCCGCAGGGCCGACGCAGTGCCCAGGAGATCGCCGTCGAGTTCAGCACCGCGCTGCTCCGCGGCTTGATCAAGGACGAGGCGGTGCGCGCCGCCGAGCCGCTGGGCCTGGACGTCAGCGACGTGGCCGCGACCATCCCGGCGGAATGACGTGAAGTCGACCATCTTGAGCCGCCGCGACCTGGACTTCCTGCTCTACGAGTGGCTGGGGGCCGAAGACCTGGTCAAGCGGGACCGCTTCGCCGAGCACTCGCGCGAGACGTTCGACGGAGTCCTGGATCTGTGCGAGAGCCTGGCGACGCGGTACTTCGCCCCGCACAACAAGGCCAGCGACGCCCACGAGCCGACGTTCGACGGCACGCGGGTCACCGTGGTCGACGGGGTGAAGGAGGCCATCGACGCGTTCGCCGCCGCCGACCTGCTCGGCATGACGGCCGACGAATCCCTGGGCGGGGCAAGCCTTCCCGTGTGCGTGGCGCAGGCCGGCTTCGCCTGGATCGCGGCCGCCAACGTCGCGACGTCCGGTTATCTGATGCTGACCATGGCCAATGCGAACCTGGTGTCGAAGTTCGGCACCCCCGAACAAGTCGACGCGTTCGTGCGGCCCATGCTCGCCGGGCGGTTCCTGGGCACCATGGCGCTGTCGGAGACGCAGGCCGGGTCGTCGCTGGCCGACATCACCACCCGCGCCGAACCGTGCGACGACGGCACGTACCGGCTGTTCGGTACCAAGATGTGGATCTCGGGCGCCGAGCACGAGCTGAGCGAGAACATCGTCAACCTGGTGTTGGCGAAGATCCCCGGCGGTCCCGCGGGGACCAAGGGGATCTCGCTGTTCCTGGTGCCCAAGTTCCTCGTCGACGCCGACGGCGGGCTGGGCGAGCGCAACGACGTCGCCATCTCGGGGCTCAATCACAAGATGGGGCAACGCGGCATCACCAACACGGTGCTGAACCTGGGTGACGGAACCCATTCTCCCGGGGGCAGATCCGGGGCCGTGGGGTATCTCGTGGGTGAGCCGCACCGCGGGTTGGCCTACATGTTCCACATGATGAACGAGGCCCGCCTGGGTGTCGGGATGGGGGCGGTGGCCCTCGGCTACACCGGGTATCTGAAGTCGCTGGACTACGCGCGGGAACGCCCACAGGGACGCCCGGTGACGGCCAAGGATCCCGCGACGCCGCAGGTGCCCATCGTCGAGCACGCCGACGTCAAGCGCATGTTGTTGGCGCAGAAGGCCTACGTGGAAGGCGGGTTGGCCCTGGCGCTGTACTGCGCCCGGCTGATCGACCTGCGGGACGCGCCCGCATCCGCCGACGAGGCGGAGCGGGCGACACTACTGCTCGACATCCTGACCCCGGTGGCCAAGAGCTGGCCGTCGCAGTGGTGCCTGGCGGCCAACGATCTGGCCATCCAGGTGCACGGCGGGTACGGCTACACCCGCGAGTACGACGTGGAACAGCACTACCGGGACAACCGGCTCAACCCGATTCACGAGGGCACCCACGGCATTCAGAGCCTGGATCTGCTGGGACGCAAGGTGTCTCAGCGCGGCGGAGCCAGCCTGACGGCGCTCGGCGACGTGGTGACGGCCACCGCCGACCGCGCCGACGCCGTGGGTGGTGAGGCCGCGGAGCTGGCGGCCGAACTGCGCACCGCGTGGCAGCGCACGCTCGAGGTCACCGCGGGGCTGTTCGCCTCGGGCGACCTGGAGGCCGCGTTGGCCAACAGTGCGGTGTACCTGGAGGCGTTCGGCCACGTCGTGGTGGCGTGGACGTGGCTGGAGCAGTATCTCGCCGCCGAGGGGCGCGCCGGCGACTTCTACGAGGGCAAGCGGCACGCCGCCCGCTTCTTCTTCCGCTACGAGCTGCCCAAGACCGCACCGCAGTGGGAGCTGTTGTCCCGGTTGGATCGCACGACGCTGGAGATGCGCGACGCCTGGTTCTAGCCGACGGCTCAGAACTCGATGATCTGGCGGACGGCGTGCCCGTCGGCGAGCTGGTCCATGCCGTCGTTGACGTCGTCGAGCGCGATGCGGGCCGACACCAGCGATTCGACGGGAAGCCTTCCGGCGCGCCACATCTCGACGAAGCGGGGAATGTCGCGTGCAGGTACCGCCGAACCCAGGTAGCTACCGATCAGTGACCGGCCCTGGGCGACCAGGGCCAACGGGGACAGAGTGATCCGGGCGTCGGGGTGCGGCAGTCCCACGGTGACGGTGCGCCCACCGGGCGCGGTCACCGCCAGCGCGGTCTCGAGTGCGGCGGCATGGCCGACGGCCTCGATCACGACGTCGGCGCGCAGGTCGCCGGCGTCGTCGGGTGTCATGGCCGCATGCGCCCCCAACTGGGTTGCCAGAGAGAGCTTTTCGGGAAGACGGTCGATGGCCACGACGCGGACGTCGTCGTGGGCCAGCGCGGTGAGGATGGCCGCCATGCCCACACCGCCCGCCCCGACCACCGCGACGGTCTGGCCGGGTCGCGGCCTGCCCGCGTTGAGTACGGCGCCGCCGCCGGTGAGCACGGCACAGCCCAGCAGCGACGCCACCACCGGCGGCACGTCGGCGTCGACGGGGACCACCGAGCGGCGGTCCACCACGGCGTGGGTCGCGAACGCCGAGACCCCGAGGTGGTGCAGCACGGGTTCGCCGGCGCGCGTCAGCCGCACGTCGCCCGAGAGCAGCGTGCCGGCGCCGTTGGCGGCGCTTCCCGGCTCGCAGGGCGCCAAACCGTCGGTGGCACAACCGGAGCAGTGACCGCACCGGGGTAGGAACGTCATCACGACGCGCTGGCCGACGGCGACGTCGGCGACGTCGGCGCCCACGCCCTCGACGATCCCGGCCGCCTCGTGGCCGAGCAGCATGGGTACCGGCCGTACCCGGTTGCCGTCGACCACGGACAGGTCGGAGTGGCACAGCCCGGCCGCCTCGATGCGCACCAGCAGCTCGCCGTCACCGGGCGGGGCCAAGTCCAGGTCGGCGATGGTGATGGGCCGCGATTCCGCGTAGCGGCGGGGCGCGCCGATGTGTTCGAGGACGGCTCCGCGGATCTGCATGCCCCCAGCTTGCCCCATCCGTCACGGCGCCGCGGCAGGGGGAGAATGCGGGCATGGCCGACGACGACCGCACGCTGACGAGCGCCGACTTCCCGGTGCATTGGCCCGTGACCACGCGGTGGACCGACAACGACATGTTCGGGCACCTCAACAACGCCAAGTACTACGAGTTGTTCGACACTGCGATCAACGGCTGGCTGGACACCACGCTCGGCATCGACCCGCTCCGGGCCCCGTGGCTGGGGGTGGTGGCCGAATCCGGTTGCCGCTACTTCGCCGAACTGAGGTTCCCCGACCCGCTGGTGGTGGGTCTCGCGGTCGCGCGCATCGGCACCAGCAGCGTCACCTACCGGCTGGCGCTGTTCGGCGCCGGCGACGCGGCACCGGTGGCGGCCGTCGGCCACTGGGTGCACGTGTACGTCGACCGGGAGACCCGGCGGCCGGTGCCGATCCCCGAGCCCATCCGCGAGCTGCTGGCCTCGGCTACGACGTGACGCCGTCGAGCCATGCGGCGATGGCCGCCACCGCGTCGCGGTAGAAGATCCGGTACGACCGGTCGGCGACGTAGCCGATGTGCGGCGTCGCGATGACGTTGCCCATGGTGCGCAGCGGGTGCGCCGCCGGGAGGGGTTCGACGTCGAACACGTCGAGGCCGGCACCGGCTATGCCGCCGGCGCGCAGGGCGGCCACCAGGGCGGCTTCGTCGACGATGGGCCCGCGTGAGGTGTTGATCAGCGTCGCGGTCGGTTTCATCAGCGCCAGCTCCGCGGCGCCGACGAGGCCGCGGGTGCGCTCGCCGAGCTTGAGGTGCACGGTGAGCACGTCGGCGGCGGCGAAGAACTCGTCGCGCGGGAGGTGACGCGCGCCCGCCTCGGCGGCGGCCTCGGGGGTGAGGTTGGTGCTCCAGGCCACCACGTCCATCCCGAACGCCGTGCCGATGCGGGCCACGCGGGCACCGATGCGCCCGAGACCCAGCACGCCCAGCACGCGGCCGTCGAGTTCGCGGCCCACCCCCAGCTGCCAGTGGCCGTCGGCGACGGCCTGCCGCTCGGCCACCAGGTCGCGGGCGGTGGCGAGGATCAGGGCCCACGTCAGCTCGACGGTCGACGCGACCGAGCCGCCGGTCCCGGTGACGTGGATGCCGCGTTCGGCGGCGGCCGCCATGTCGATGGCGGCGTTGACGTTGCCGGTGGACGCGATCATGCGCAGGTTCGGCAGGCGGTCGAGCACGGTGCGCGGCAGGGGAGTTCGTTCGCGCATCACCATCACCACCTGGAAGGGGGTCAACCGCCGTACCAGGTCGTCGGGATCGGCGACGTGATCGGTGAAGACCGTGACGTCGGCGCGCGAGGTGACGGGGGACCAGTCGGCGCTCTGCAGCGCGACGGACTGATAGTCGTCGAGGACGGCGATCCGGATCGGTGTGCTCATGACTTATAGGATCGCCCGGTGCCCATCGTGAGCAAGACCGTGGAGGTGTCCGCGTCGGCGGAGACGATCATGTCGATCGTCGCCGACTTCGAGGCGTACCCGCAGTGGAACGACGAGGTGAAGGGCTGCTGGATCCTGGCCCGCTACGACGACGGTCGCCCCAGCCAGCTGCGGCTCGACACGTCGATCCAGGGCATGGACGGCGTCTACATCCAGGCCGTCTACTACCCGGCGCCCAACCAGATCCAGACGGTGATGCAGCAGGGCGAGCACTTCTCCAAGCAGGAACAGCTGTTCTCGGTGGTGGAGATGGGGCCGACGACGCTGCTGACGGTCGACTTCGACGTCGAGACCACCATGCCGGTGCCCGCGATGATGGTGAAGAAGGTCGTCAACGACGCGCTGGGCTACCTGGCCGACAACCTCAAGGCCCGCGCGGAGGCCTTGGCCGGGCGCTGACCGGGCCGGCCGGAGCGCTTGAGCCCCATACCCCCAGCTCGTCGAGGCGTGCGGTGAGCCGACGGGCGCCGTCGGTGAACTGTTCGCGGGTGAGGCGGGCGGCGGCGTCGGCGTCGCGGCGCCGGAACGCGGCGATGAGCCGACGGTGGTTGGACATGGCCTGCGCACCCCATTGCGGATCCCCCGCGTAGAAGCTCGCCGGGAGGTAGCGGCTGGCGTGGAGCAGGAAGCGGGCGAGCTTCATCCGGCCCGCCGCGACGTTGACGGCCCGCCGGAAGGCGAACTCGGCGGTGCCGACGCGATCGACGTCCTGATCCTCGAGGGCGGTGTCGAATTCGTCGGCGAGCGACTCGAGTTCGGCGATCTGGGCCTCGGTGATGCGCTGTGCGGCGGTACGCACCAACTGTTCGGCGATGGTCGTCTGCAGCCAGAACAGGTCTTCGACGTCGGTGCGGGTGAAGGCCGCGACCACGTGCCCGCGGTGCGGCTCCAGGTGCACCAGACCCTCACCGCGCAGCGTGCGCAGGGCCTCGCGCACGGGGGTGATGCTGACCCCCAGTTCGGCGGCGGTGTCGTCGAGCCGGATGAAGGTGCCCGGTCGCAGCGTGCCGGACATGATGCGGGCCCGCAGGTGGCCGGCCACCTCGTCGGAGAGCTGTCTGCGGCGTATCGCGCCGCGACCCGCGGTGACGGTGGTGGCGGCAGGCATCGGCGCTCCCTTCCCCTCCCCGCGAAGGTCGATCGGGACTTGTCCCCCGATCGGCGACACCATAGTGTGACCTGACCAACACAATGTTTGATCAAATATCAAGATTGCGCAACCCGCGCCGGGGACTGCAGGGAGCACAACACTTGACCACTCCGAACCCGGTGGCACAGCCCTATCTGGCCCGCCGCCAGAACTGGACCAACCAGCTCGCCCGCCACGCGCTGATGCAGCCCGACGACCCCGCGCTGCGCTTCCTGGGCATCACCACGACGTGGTCGCAGCTGCACCGCCGCGTGTCGGCGCTGGCGGGCGCGCTGCACCGCCGCGGCGTCGATGCCGGCGACCGCGTGATGATCCTGATGCTCAACCGCCCCGAGTTCGTCGAGACCTTCCTGGCGGTAAACCTGCTCGGCGCCATCGCGGTCCCGGTGAACTTCCGGCTGACGCCCGCCGAACTGGCGTTCCTCGTCGACGACTGCGAAGCCGGCGTCGTCGTCACCGAACCCGTCCTCGCGGCGGTGGCGACCGCCGTCCGCGACCTGACACCCGTGCTGCGGACGGTCGTGGTCGCGGGCGCCCCCGGCGACCACGACTACGGCGTCCAGGGCTACGAGGACCTGATCGGCGAGACCGGGGAACCGGCAGCGCCCGTGGACGTTCCGAACGACGACCCGGCCCTGATCATGTACACGTCGGGCACCACCGGCAGGCCCAAGGGTGCGGTGCTGACCCACACCAACCTCACCGGTCAGACCATGACGATGTTGTTCACCAACGGCGCCGACATCAACCACGACGTGGGGTTCATCGGCGTGCCGCTGTTCCACATCGCCGGCATAGGCAACATGCTGCCCGGTCTGACGTTGGGTACCCCCACGGTCATCCACCCGCTGGGCTCGTTCGATCCCGACCAGCTGCTCGACGTGCTGGAGGCCGAGCGCGTCACGGGGATCTTCCTGGTGCCGGCACAGTGGCAGGCGGTGTGCGCGGCACAGCGGGCCCGGCCACGCGAGCTGGCTCTGCGGACGCTGTCCTGGGGTGCGGCACCGGCGTCGGACACGTTGCTGCGCGACATGGCCGAGACGTTTCCCGGCTGCCAGATCCTGGCGGCGTTCGGCCAGACCGAGATGTCGCCGGTGACGTGCATGCTGCTCGCCGAGGACGCCATCCGCAAGCTCGGATCGGTGGGCCGGGTCATCCCGACGGTGGCGGCCCGCGTCGTCGACGAGGGAATGAACGACGTCGCCGTCGGTGAGGTCGGCGAAATCGTCTATCGCGCACCGACTTTGATGGCCGGCTACTGGAACAACCCGGAAGCCACCGCCGAGGCGTTTTACGGCGGCTGGTTCCACTCCGGTGACCTGGTGCGCCAGGACGAGGACGGCTACGTCTGGGTGGTCGACCGCAAGAAGGACATGATCATCTCCGGCGGCGAGAACATCTACTGCGCGGAGGTGGAGAACGTCCTGGCCGGTCACCCCGCCATCGTCGAGGTGGCCGTGATCGGCAGGCCGCACGACAAGTGGGGCGAGGTGCCGGTGGCCGTCATCGTGCTGAGCACCGGCAGCCCCGGATCCGTCCGCGACGACGATCCGGGCCTCCAATTGGCCGATCTCGATCACTTCCTCGCCGATCGCCTGGCACGCTACAAGCACCCGAAGGCCGTCGAGGTGGTCGACGCCCTGCCGCGCAACCCGGCGGGCAAGGTGCTCAAGACGGAACTGAGAGCACGCTTCGGTGCCGGCGTTTCGATTGACGCTCGCGAAAGTAGCTCTGTTCCAACGGTTTCTGAGAAATCCGGGGAGGCATAGGACGTGGCGACGAGTTTGCCGACGGCGACGGTCACAATCCGGCCGATGCGCTACGGTGCCGTGAATCCATCGGGTACAGTCCTGTGGTCCCAGCTACTACTGACCAGTAGCGAGATGGGACTCACACGGTCGGGGCCTAGGCGAGGAGGGCGAGTGCGACGGGTTAGCCGTTCTTCAGCGGGCCGCCGCGGGATCGGCACGTGACGGCGCAGTCTTCGGGCCTGGTCGGCTACGTCCGCGACCAGGTCAGGCCCGGTCTCACGGCCGTGGGCGGCTTCGTCAAGATGTGCGTGCTCACCTTCAAGGCCCTGTTCCGCAGGCCCTTCCAGTGGCGTGAGTTCATCCTCCAGGGCTGGTTCCTCATGCGGGTGGCCTTCCTGCCCACCATCGCGGTCGCCATCCCGCTGACGGTGCTCATCATCTTCACGCTGAACATCCTGCTGGCCGAGTTCGGCGCCGCCGACATCTCCGGCGCGGGCGCGGCACTGGGCGCGGTCACCCAGCTGGGCCCGCTCGTGACGGTGCTCGTCGTGGCCGGCGCCGGCTCCACGGCCATCTGTGCGGACATCGGCGCCCGCACCATCCGCGAGGAGATCGACGCCCTCGAGGTGCTCGGCATCGACCCGATCCACCGGCTCGTCGTCCCCCGCGTCATCGCCTCGACGTTCGTCGCCTTCCTCCTCAACGGTGCGGTCATCACCATCGGTCTCGTCGGCGGCTTCGTCTTCGGCGTCTACATCCAGAACATCTCCGCCGGCGCCTACGTCTCCACCCTGACGCTCGTCACGGGCCTGCCCGAGGTGCTCATCTCGGTCGTCAAGGCCATGACGTTCGGTCTCATCGCCGGGCTCGTCGGCTGCTACCGCGGGCTCACGGTCTCCGGCGGCGCCAAGGGCGTCGGCACCGCGGTCAACGAGACCCTGGTGCTGTGCGTCATCGCGCTGTTCGCCGTGAACGTCGTACTGACCACCATCGGTGTCCGATTCGGAACGGGGCGCTGACATGTCGACATCTGCAGTCCTGCGGCAGCGCTTCCCCCGGGCCATCCCCCGGGCCGAGCGGCTCGCCGGCGCACCGGCGCGCTTCCTCGACAGCGTCGGCCACATCGCGTGGTTCGTCGTCACCGCGGTCGGATCCATCGGCCACGCGCTGCGGTACTACCGCCGCGAGATCCTGCGCCTCATCGCCGAGATCGGCATGGGCACCGGCGCCATGGCCGTCATCGGCGGCACCGTGGCCATCGTCGGGTTCGTGACGCTCTCGGGTGGATCGCTGATCGCCATCCAGGGTTTCGCGTCGCTGGGCAACATCGGCGTCGAGGCGTTCACCGGCTTCTTCGCCGCCCTGGTCAACGTGCGCATCGCCGCCCCGGTGGTCTCGGGCCAGGCGCTGGCGGCCACGGTCGGCGCGGGCGCCACCGCCGAGCTGGGCGCCATGCGCATCAGCGAGGAGATCGACGCGCTCGAGGTGATGGGCATCAAGTCCATCAGCTACCTGGTGTCGACCCGCATCATGGCGGGCTTCGTGGTCATCATCCCGCTGTACGCGATGGCCATCATCATGAGTTTCCTGTCCGCTCAGGTCACCACGACGCTGTTCTACGGACAGTCCACCGGTACCTACGAGCACTACTTCCGCACGTTCCTGCGTCCCGACGACGTCGCCTGGTCGTTCGTGCAGGCGATCATCATCTCGATCATCGTCATGATCAACCACTGCTACTACGGCTTCTACGCCAGCGGCGGACCCGTCGGCGTCGGCGAGGCCGTGGGTCGCTCGATGCGGGCCTCGCTCATCGCGATCGTGCTGGTGGTCCTGTTCGCATCGTTGGCGCTGTACGGCACCGACGCCAACTTCAACCTCACGGTGTGATGCGATGACTCGTCCCGATCAGATGCAGCTGCCGCTCAACACCCCGAAGACGCCGCCGTACAAGATCGCCGGCGTGGTGCTCGTGGTCGTCGCCGTCGTCATCGTGGCGCTGGTGTGGGGTCAGTTCCGCGGCGACTTCTCGCCCAAGACGCAGCTGACGCTGCTGGCAGCGCGTTCGGGTCTGTCGATGGACCCCGGCTCCAAGGTGACCTACAACGGCGTCGAGATCGGCCGCGTCACCCAGATCGACTCGGTCACCGTCGGTGACGTGCCCAAGGCCAAGGTCATCCTCGACGTCGAGCCGAAGTTCGTGCACCTGATCCCGCAGAACGTCGAGGCGCAGATCAAGGCGTCGACGGTGTTCGGCAACAAGTACATCGCGTTCTCCACGCCGCCCAACCCCTCCGGCCGGGTGAACCCGGCCCAGCCCATCGACGTGACGTCGGTGACCACCGAGTTCAACACGCTGTTCGAGACCGTGGTGTCGGTGGCCCAGAAGGTCGACCCGGTCAAGCTCAACGAAACCCTCACCGCCACCGCCCAGGCGCTCGGCGGACTCGGCGAACGCTTCGGACAGTCCCTCGAGGACGGCAACACCATCCTCGCCGACCTCAACCCGCAGATGCCGCGCATCCGCGAGGACACCCAGCGCCTCGCCGACCTCGCCGACGTCTACGCCGACGCCTCGCCGAACCTGTTCGACGGCTTGAACAATGCCGTCACCACCGCCCGCACCCTCAACGAACAGCAGGGCAACGTGGACCAGGCGCTGATGGCCTCGGTCGGCTTCGGCAACACCGCGGGCGAGGTGTTCGAGAAGAGTGCCCCGTACCTGGTGCGCGGTGCCGCGGACCTGGTCCCCACCAGCGAGCTGCTCGACGAGTACAGCCCGGCCATCTTCTGCACCATCCGCAACTACCACGACGTCGAGCCGAAGATCGCGGCGTCGCTGGGCGGCAACGGCTACTCGCTGCGCACGCACTCCGAGATCCTCGGCGCCGGAAACCCCTACGTGTATCCGGACAACCTGCCGCGGGTGAACGCCAGGGGCGGGCCCGAGGGCAAGCCCGGGTGCTGGCAGCCCGTCACGCGTGACCTGTGGCCGGCGCCGTACCTGGTGATGGACACCGGCGCGTCGATCGCCCCCTACAACCACCTCGAACTCGGCCAGCCGATCGCCATCGAATACGTATGGGGTCGCCAGATCGGGGAGAACACGATCAACCCATGAGAATCACCGGAACCGCCATCAAACTCGGCGCCTTCTCGCTGGTGCTGCTGTTGTTCACTGCCGTCATCATCGTGGTGTTCGGACAGATGCGCTTCGACCGCACCAACAGCTACACCGCGGTGTTCACCAACGCCTCGGGCCTGCGCGCGGGCCAGTTCGTCCGCGCCTCCGGCGTCGAGGTCGGCAAGGTCTCCGACGTCCGGCTGCTGCCGGGCGGCGACAAGGTCGAGGTCGACTTCGACGTCGACCGCTCGCTGCAGCTGTTCCAGAGCGACGGTGACGTCGGCGGTACCACCGCATCCATCCGGTACCTCAACCTGATCGGCGACCGCTACCTGGAACTCAAGCGGGGCGACTCCAACAAGCTGCTGCCCGCCGGCGGCACCATCCCCGACAAGCTCACCTCGCCCGCGCTGGACCTCGACGCGCTCATCGGTGGCTTCCGGCCGCTGTTCCGGGCGCTCGACCCGGACAAGGTGAACAACATCGCCCAGTCGATCATCACGATCTTCCAGGGCCAGGGCGGCACCATCAACGACATCCTGGACCAGACCGCACAACTCACGGCGGCCATCGCCGACCGCGACCAGGCGATCGGGGAGGTGGTGCGCAACCTCAACACCGTGCTCGACACCACGGTCAAGCATCAGAAGCAGTTCGACGAGACGCTGCAGAACTTCGAGAAGCTGGTCACCGGTCTGAAGAACCGCGCCGATCCCATCGCGTCGTCGGTGGCCGAGATCAGCGACGCCGCAGGCTCGGTCGCGGACCTGCTCGGTGACAACCGGCCGCTGCTGCAGAAGACGGTCACCAACCTCGAGATCATCCAGCAGCCGCTGGTCGATCAGAAGGACCAGCTCAACGACATCCTCACCCGGTTGCCCACGGCCCTGAAGATCATCGGCCGCGCCGGCGGCGTCTACGGCGACTTCTTCAACTTCTACGCGTGCGACGTCACGTTGCGGCTCAACGGTCTTCAGCCGGGCGGACCCGTCCGCACGGTGAAGGTGTGGAGCCAGCCCTCGGGGAGGTGCACACCGCAGTGAGGACTCTCGAAGGGGACAACCGCGTCCGCAACGGGATGATGGGCATCATCATCCTGGTGCTGATCATCGGCGTCGGCCAGAGCTTCGCCAGCGTGCCGATGATCTTCGCCCAGCCGACGTACTACGCGCAGTTCACCGACACCGGCGGGCTCAAGCCCGGCGACAAGGTGCGCATCGCAGGCGTCGACGTCGGCACCATCCGCAGCGCGGAGATCGACGGCGACAAGGTGGTCATCGGCTACTCCCTCGGCACCACCAAGGTGGGCACCGAGAGTCGCGCGAACATCCGCACCGACACCATCCTGGGCCGCAAGAACCTCGAGATCGTGCCGAAGGGCTCGACGCCGCTGAGCGCCAACGGCGTCCTGCCGCTGGGCCAGACCACGACGCCGTACCAGATCTACGATGCCTTCTTCGACGTCACGAAGGCGGCGTCGGGCTGGGACACCCAGTCGGTGAAGCAGTCGCTCAACGTGCTGTCGCAGACCATCGACCAGACCTATCCGCACCTGAGCGCCGCACTCGACGGCGTCGCCCGGTTCTCCGACACGATCGGCAAGCGCGACGAGGACATCAAGAAGCTGCTCGCCAACGCCAACAAGATCGCCGGCGTGCTCGGTGACCGCAGCGAGCAGATCAACCAGCTGCTGGTGAATTCCAAGACCCTGCTGGGCGCCATCAACGAGCGCTACAACAGTGTCAGCCAGCTGCTGGAGCGGGTGGGCCAGTTCTCCACCCAGGTCAAGGGTTTCATCGACGACAACCCCAACCTGAACAAGGTGCTCACGCAGCTCAACACCGTCAGCGACGTGCTGGTGCAACGCAAGTACGACCTGGTGGACACGCTGTCGACGCTGAGCAAGTTCACCGCGTCGCTCGCCGAGGCGCTCGCCTCGGGCCCCTACTTCAAGGTGATGCTCGTCAACCTGCTGCCGTACTGGATCCTGCAGCCGTGGGTCGACGCCGCCTTCAAGAAGCGCGGCATCGATCCCAACGAGTTCTGGCGCAACGCTGGGCTTCCCGAGTTCCGCTACCCGGATCCCAACGGACAGCGGCAGGCCAACGGCGCCCCGCCGCCCGCGCCGACGCCGCTCGAGGGCACCGCCGAACATCCCGGTCCCGCGGTGATCGCCGGCTCGCCCTGCTCCTACGCACCGGCGGCCAACAACTTCCCGACACCGGGCAACCCGCTGCCGTGCACGCAGGCCGAGAACGGGCCGTTCGGTCCGAACCCTTACGGCCCCAACAACTACGGGCCGCCCGACGTCCTCGGCGCTCCGCCGAACCCCGACGCCCCGCCGCCGGCTCCCGGCGTGCCGAGCGCGGCGTTCCCCGGTGAGTACTCGCCGCCGGTGCAGGGCACCCCGCCGCCGTCGTTCGCGCCCGGACCCCCGGGAGCGCGCACGGTGCCGCCCACCGACGGACCGTCGGACCCGTACATCGCGCCGGGTTCGCTGCAGGGTGACGGCACCTCGCCGCTGCCGCCGGCGCTGGTCGGTCCCATCCCGCCCCCGGGCCCCGGGCCCGAGGTGCCGGGTGGTCCGCCGCTGCCGGGCAACCCCCCGTTCCTGCCACCCGGATCTCAGGGATAGGAGGCACCGATGTCGACCATCTTCAACGTCCGCAACATCAAGCTGCCGGCGCTGTCCCGCGGCACCGTGATCGTCGGTGCCCTCGTGATCGTCGTGGCACTGGTGCTGGGTGTGCTGGGCTACAACCTGTACCGGAAGCTGACCACCAACACCGTGGTCGCCGAGTTCCCGCAGACGCTGGCGCTCTATCCCGGTGACAAGGTCCAGATCATGGGCGTTCAGGTGGGCCAGATCGACTCGATCGAGCCTGCCGGCGACAAGATGCGCGTGACCTTCCACTACGCGTCGAAGTACAAGGTGCCCGAACAGGTCACGGCGTCGATCCTGAACCCGAGCCTGGTGGCGTCGCGCACCATTCAGCTGTCGCCGCCCTACACCGGCGGACCGGTGCTCAAGGACGGCGCGGTGATCCCGGAGGATCAGACGCAGGTGCCCGTCGAGTACGACGAGCTGCGCGACTCCATCAACCGCATCCTCACCGACCTCGGCCCCACCCCGGAGCAGCCCAAGGGCCCCTTCGGCGACGTCATCGAGTCGTTCTCCGACGGCCTCGCGGGCAAGGGGCAGGAGATCAACAAGACGCTCAACAGCCTGTCGGAAGCGTTGACCACGTTGAACCAGGGCCGCGGCGACTTCTTCGGCGTGGTGAAGAGCCTCGCGCTGTTCGTCAACGCGCTCTACAAGAACGACCGGCAGTTCGTCGAGCTGAACGACAACCTGGCCCAGTTCACCAACGCGTTCACCAACACCGATCGCGAAGTGGCCACGGCCGTACAGGATCTCAATCAGCTGCTCACCACCACGCGGGGCTTCCTGAACGAGAACTCGCAGGTGCTCACCAAGGACGTCAACAATCTCGCCGACGTCACCAACGCCATCCTGCAGCCCGAGCCGCGGGACGGCCTGGAGACCGGCCTGCACGTGTTCCCGAACCTGGGCGCCAACATCGTCAACATCAGCTCGCCCAACCAGGGCGGCATCGTGGGCCTGCCGGTGATCAACAACTACGCCAACCCGATGCAGTTCCTGTGCAGTGCCATCCAGGCGGGAAGCCGTCTGGGCTACCAGGATTCGGCCGAGCTGTGCGCGCAGTACCTGGCGCCCATCCTGGACGCGACGAAGTTCAACTACCCGCCGTTCGGCCTGAACCAGGTGAGCACCGCGATGACGCTGCCCAAGCAGATCGCGTACTCGGAGCCGCGGTTGCAGCCGCCGCCGGGTTACAAGGACACCACGGTGCCGGGCATCTTCTCGCGCGACACCCTGTTCTCGCACGGCAACCACGAGCCCGGTTGGGTGGTGGCACCCGGCATGCAGGGCACCCAGGTGCAGCCGTTCACGGCGAACATGCTGACCCCGGATTCGTTGTCCGCGTTGCTCGGTGGGCCCGACGTGCCCATCCCGCCCGCGCCGCCGGCCTTCGGCGTGCAGGCCAACGGCAAGCTGCCCGGCCCGCCCAACGCGTACGGCGAGAACTCGCCGCTGCCACCGCCGTGGTACCCGCAGCCGGGGCCGCCGCCCGGTCCGGCGCCCGGCGTCATCCCGGGTGACCCGGGTGGTGCGATGAGCGCCCCCGCGCCCGGACCCGCCCCCGCACCGGTGGGCGTGGTGAACGCGCCTGCGCCGCCGTACCCCGGCCCGCCGCCCGCACCCGCCGGACCGCTGCTTCCCGCAGAGGCAGGTGGCTGATGATCGCAAAGGTGAAGTCGATGCCGTTGGCCCGCTTGGCCAAACGCTCGTTCGTGGCGCTGATGGCCGGTCTGGTGTTGACGTCGTGTGGTTGGCAGGGCATCGCCAACGTGCCGCTGCCCGGCGGACCGGGCAGTGGCAGCGACAAGATGACGATCTACGTCCAGATGCCGGATACGTTGGCGCTCAACGTCAACAGCCGGGTACGTGTCGCCGACGTGTTCGTCGGGACCGTCCGCCGCATCGAGCTGAAGAACTGGGTGGCAACGCTCACCCTGGACGTCCAGCCGAACGTCGACCTGCCGGAGAACGCGCTGGCCTCCATCGGCCAGACGTCGCTGCTCGGTAGCCAGCACGTGCAACTGGACCCGCCCGCGGATCCGTCGTCGCAGCGGCTGCGCAGCGGGGACACCATCCCGCTGGACCGCGCCTCGGCGTTCCCCACCACCGAACGCGTGCTGGCCAGCATCGGCACGATCCTCACCGGTGGCGGCATCCCCAACCTGGAGACCATCCAGACCGAGATCAACAACGTGCTGACCGGCCGGGCCGACCAGATCCGGGAATTCCTGGGCAGACTCGACACGTTCACCGCCGAACTGAACGCGCAGCGCGAGGACATCACGCGCGCCATCGACTCGACCAACCGGCTGCTGTCGATCGTCGCGCAGCGCAACGACACGCTCGACCGCGTGCTCACCGAGTTCCCGCCGCTGATCAAGCACTTCGCCGACACCCGCGACCTGTTCGCCGATGCCGTCGTCGCACTGGGGCGCGTCAGCAAGGCCACCGACGACGCCCTGTCACAGGCGAACCCGGACATCACGCGCAACCTGAACCTGCTGCAGCGTCCGCTGAACCAGCTGGGCAAGGCCTCGCCGTACCTGATCGGTGCGCTGAAGCTGATCCTGACGGCGCCGTTCTCGATCGAGAACGTGCCGAAGGTGGTTCGCGGCGACTACATCAACGTGTCGCTCAACGTGGACCTGACGCTGTCGGCCATCGACAACGGCTTCCTGTCGGGCACCGGGGTGTCGGGCATGCTGCGGGCGCTCGAGCAGGCGTGGGGTCGCGATCCGTCGACGATGATCCCGGACGTGCGGTTCACGCCGAACGCGCACAGCGTGCCGGGTGGTCCCCTGGTGGAAAGGGGGGAGTGAGCGATGCTGACCCGTGTCATCAAGGTCCAGCTGATCGTCTTCACGATCTTGACGCTCATCGCGCTGGCGGCGTTGGGGCTCTACTACCTGCGCCTGCCCAGCCTGATGGGCATCGGCCAGTACGAGTTGCACGCGAACCTGCCGCGGTCCGGCGGGCTGTACGCGACCGCCAACGTCACCTACCTCGGCAGCACCATCGGCAAGGTGACGGAGGTGGTGCCCACGGAGACGGGGGCTCGGGCCACCATGCGGATCGACAGCAACTACAAGATCCCGGCCGACGCCACGGCGAACGTGCACTCGGTGTCGGCCATCGGTGAGCAGTACCTCGACCTGGTCTCCACCGATCCGAACCCGACGCGGTTCCTCGCCAACGGCGACACCATCACCAAGAGCACGGTGCCCAGTGAGGTGGGGCCCGCACTCGATGCCGCCAATCAGGGGCTGGCGGTGCTGCCCAAGGAGAAGATCGACTCGCTGCTCACCGAGACGTCGGAAGCCGTCGGCGGGCTCGGGCCCGCACTGCAGCGCCTCGTCGACTCCACGACGGCGATCGCGACCGACTTCAAGAACAACCTCGACCCGGTCAACGACATCATCAACAACTCGACGCCGATCCTGAACAGCCAGGTCGAGTCCGGCGACGCCATCCAGCGGTGGTCGGCGAACCTCAACACCATCACCGCGCAGACCGCCGAGCAGGACCAGGCGCTGCGCAGTGGCCTACAGCAGGCCGCGCCCACCGCCGATCAGCTCAACGCGGTGTTCGGCGACGTCAAGGAGTCGCTACCGCAGACGCTGGCCAACCTCGCGATCGTCAACGACATGCTCAAGCGCTACCACAAGGGCATCGAGCAGGCGCTGGTGGTGTTCCCGCAGGGTGCATCGATCGCGCAGGCGGGCACCATCTTCGAGGGCGAGGGCCTGCTGCACTTCGGCCTGTCGATCAACCAGCCACCGCCATGTCTGACGGGGTTCGTCCCAGCCCCCGAATGGCGGTCGCCTGCCGACACCAGCATGGCGCCGCTGCCGTCGGGAACGTACTGCAAGATCCCGAAGGACTACCAGGGCAACGTGGTGCGTGGCGCACGCAACTACCCGTGCGCGGACGTGCCCGGCAAGCGCGCGGCCACCCCCCGCGAGTGCCGCAGCGACGAGCCCTACGAACCGGCGGGCACCAACCCCTGGTACGGCGACCCCAACCAGGTGCTCACCTGCCCGGCGGCCGGCGCCCGCTGCGACCAGCCGGTGAAGCCCGGTTACGTCATCCCGGCGCCGTCGATCAACAATGGACTCAACCCGCTTCCCGCCGACAAGCTGCCCCCGCCGCCATCGCCGGTGAGCGACCCGCTCACGGCCCCTGGCCAGGGCAGCGTCAGCTGCAGTGGCCAGCAGCCCAACCCGTGTGTCTACACTCCGGCATCGGGACCGGGGGCGATCTACAGCCCGCAGAGCGGAGAGGTCGTGGGTCCTGACGGGGTCACGTACTCCGTCAACAACTCGAGCAACCCAGGAGACAACGGATGGAAGGAGATGCTGGCACCAGCCGGCTGAACCCCACCGACCCGCCCCATGGCGAGGACGACCGGAAGGACGACTCGCACACCGCCGAAGCAACCGAGGCCACGGAACGGTCCGAGGTCCCAGACACCGAGGTCCCAAAGACCGAGGTCCCAGACACCGAGGCCCCAGACACCGAGGCCCCAGACACCGAGGTCCCGGACACCGAGGTCGCAAACAGCGAGGCCCCGGAACAGCCCGTCGACCCCGCCGACGAACGACGCCCCGAGAAGCTGGGCCGCGGCTGGTTCGCTGCCATCTTCGTCGGCTTGCTGCTGCTCGCCGGCGGCCTGGGCTTCGGCGGGTACCTGGCGTTGCAGCAGCAGCACACCAGCGATGCCATGGCGGTCGACGACGCCCTGGCCGTCGCGCGCGCCAAGGAGTGCGTGGCGGCCACCCAGGCGCCCGACGTCAGCGCCATGACCGCCAGCCAGTCGAAGATCATCGAATGCGGCACCGGTGACTTCGCCGTCCAGGCCAGCCTGTTCAGCAGCATCCTGGTGGAGGCCTACCAGGCCGCCAACGTCAAGATCCAGGTCAGCGACATGCGGGCCGCCGTCGAGAAGAACAACGACGACGGATCCGTCGACGTGCTGGTGGCGTTGCGCACCAAGGTGACCAACACCGAGGCCGCCGACCGCGAACAGGGTTACCGGTTGCGCGTGAAGATGGCGCCCGCCGACGGCACGTACAAGGTGGCCAAACTCGACCAGGTCACCTCGTGACGGACGTCAGCACCGAACCGACCACCGAGGCCGCCCCGGAGCTGCTCGACGAGGCAACCCCGGTCGAGGTCTCACCGCCGCTGGCCTCGTGGCCTGCGCGCGCGGCCGCGTTGCTGCTCGACGTGGTGCCCGGCGTCGTCGTGATCGCGGCGATGGCACTGCTGGTGATCACCGCGCCGGTGCGTGGCTGGGTGTGGTGGGTGTACACGGTGGTCGCCGTGATCGCGGCACTTGCCACGGTGTGCAACCGCACCGTGGTCCCGGCCGTGACCGGCTGGACGTTGGGCCGGGCCGTGGTCGGCATCCGCGTGGTAGGCCGAGACGGCGGGTCGGCGAGCGCGTTCCGGCTGCTGGTGCGCGACCTGGCACACCTGCTCGACACGGTGGCCCTGTTCCTCGGCTGGTTGTGGCCGCTGTGGGATCGACGGCACCGCACCTTCGCCGACCTGTTGGCGCGCACCGAGGTCCGCGTGGTCGATCCCGTCGACCCGGAGAAGCGGAACGTGCGTCGTCAGGCGGGCGCGGTCGTGGTGGCCGCGGCGGTGCTGTGCGTGGCCGGTGCCGGTCTGGGCTACCAGGCCATCTATCGCCACGACCGGGCGGTGGAGGCGGCACGCAGCCAGATCGCCGAGCAGGGTCCGCGCATCGTCGAACAGCTGCTGAGTTACGGCAAGGACAGCGTCAAGGACGACTTCCAGCGGGCGCAGGACCTCGCCACCGAGGAGTACCGCGGCCAACTCATGACGCAGCAGGAAGCCGTCGCCAAGGCCGGCGTGGTCACCAACGAGTACTGGGCCGTCAGCAGCGCCGTGCTGGACAACACCGCGACACACGCCGCCATGCTGCTCGCACTGCAGGGTCAGCGCGGCGACAATCCGACCGATCTGCGCTTCATCACCGCCACCGTGCGCGTCGACTTCGACAAGACCGGTGACCGCTGGCAGGTCGCCAACCTCGTGGTGCTCAAGGCGCCCCTGATGAACGTGAACAACGGATGAGCCCCAAACGCCGGATCGACGCGACGCTCGATCCCAAGACGTACTTCGCGTTCCGGGTGGACAAGCCGGCACCGCTGCGCTGGGGGTTGCCGGTGACGGTGATGGTCTCCGCGCTGGTGGCCGCGCTCGCCATCGCGGCAACGGTGTTCATGCTGGTGCAGCACGAGAGTCAACGACGCACCGACCTGCGCGACGCCGCTGCACTCGACTACGTCCGCGGTTTCATGACCAAGTACACGACGTTGGATCCGTTCAACGCCAACGACTACGCCGACCGCATCATGGCGCAGGGCACCGGCGACTTCGCCAAGCAGTTCAACGAGAAGCACAACGAGATCGTCATCCAGGTGGCCCGCTCCGAACCGTCGACCGGAGAGGTGCTGGCGGCCGGGGTGCAACGCTGGAACGACAACGGCAGCGCCGACGTCCTGGTGGCCACCAAGGTCACCACTTCCTCGCCCGACGGCAAGTCGACGGTGGAGAGCGGAAACCGTTGGGTGGTAACGACTATCGAGGAAGGACAGCAGTGGAAGATCAGCAATCTGATTCAGGTGATCTGACCACCGGCGCCGTCCCGCAGGGCAAGTCCGGCCGTCGGCACCGGTTGCCGCGCCAGCAACTGCGCAAGGCCACCGCGGCAGCTCCGGAACCCGAGGTCGCGGCCGCCCCTGCCGAGGAGGCCGAGCCCGCCGAGGAGGCCGCGCCCACCGAGGAAGCCGAGCCCGCCGCCGACGAACAGGCGGCCGAACCGGTGGCCGAGGGTCCCGTCGACTCGGGCACCGAACCGGTGGCCGAGACGCCGCGCAAGCGGCGGTTCTCGTGGCGTCGCGCGAAGGCCCCCGAGCCCGAGACCCCCGAGCCCGAGACCGCCGAGCCGGAGACCCCCGAGCCGGGCGTCGCCGAGCCGGGTGTCGCCGAATCTGAGACCGCCGAGTCTGGCACCGCCGAATCTGACACCGCCGAATCAGACACCGCCGAGCCGGGCGCGACCGCGCCCGAACCGGGGCCCGAACCGGAGCCCGAGCCCGAGCCCGAACCGATTCTGGTCCCGCACCGCACTGCGGGGCGCAAACTCAAGGTCGCGACGGTGGCCGCGGGCGTGCTGTTCGTCGCCGCGGCGGCGTTCGCCGGTGCCAAGGTGCAGCCATACCTGAGCTCTCGGGCCGAGGTGCAGACCAAGTTCGAGGTGGCCGAGGTGGCCGCCAATGCCATCACCACGTTGTGGACGTACACGCCCGACGACATGGACACCCTGCCCGACCGCGCCGCGAAGTACCTCGGAGGCGACTTCGCCGCGGACTACCGCCGCTACATCGACTCGATCGTGGAGTCGAACAAGCAGGCGCAGGTGAGCAACGCGACGCAGGTGATGGGTGCCGCCGTGGAGTCGTTGACCCCCACCGAGGCCAGTGCGCTGGTGTTCACGAACTCGGTGGCCACCAGCCCGGTGACCAAGGGCATCCCGTCACTGCGGTACCTGTCCTATCGGCTGTCGATGGAGCGCCGCGACGACCGCTGGCTCATCACGCGGATGACCGCGGTGACGTCGTTGGACCTCACCCCGCGGCTCTGATCGGCCGCGACCGGTCGGCGTCCAGCAAACGAGCTGGCACGCCGCGCAGTGCCGCGCGAAGATTGCGGTGACAAGTAGCTAGCCGGGGCTGAGCGCTCCGCCTGCGCGTCGACAGTTCACGGGTTTGTCCGGTGCGCGGGTCTCCGGTCTCGGCAAATCAGCGAAATGGTACGAACGCGGCAAACTTCGCCGCCGGGTGTCGTGCGCGTCCGCCGGCATCCCTGCATCGGCCCCCGGCTTTGCTCGGCAGTGGCTGAATCTTTGCTGTAGGCACCCCGTGACAAAGTCCTTCAATTGTCAAAAGGTCCATATCTGGAACATGTGACGGGTGGTGCACACCGTTAGCTGAGCAATGATTGGAATTGGCGCGGGCGTCAGTGCTAACGTCCTGTGAGACAGGACACACTGTGCCCGAAAGGACTGGTCAGATGGCAGCCATGCACCGGACAGCACGTCGCCAAGCACGGCGGGCTGCCGTCGCCGCGACGGCCACAGCGACGGTCTCAGCTTTGACCGTCGGCGCGGTGCCCGCCCCGCATCAGACCCAGGACGGTCGCGCGGACGCCGTGGGGTTGGCGGCTGCAACCAGCTTGCTGCCACCGCGCGCCCAGGTGCCGGATCTCACCGGGGGCGCCGGGTCGGCGATCTACGGCGGTAATCAGGCGATCGCCGACCAGCTGATCCGCCAGGTGGTCAACGGCCTCAACCTCGCGGCCGTCGCGCAGGCCGCGGGGGTGGACCCTAAGAGCCTGCTCAACAAGCTGCTCGCCGGCATCCCCGCGAGCCTGCTGCCCGGTTTGCTCGGTGCCATCTCGGTGGATCTGCCGATCCTCGACGGGATCCTCAAGCCGCAAGACATCCCGCTCGTCACCAACCTGCTGAAGCTGGTGGGTCTGGAGCAGGTCACCAACGGCACGCTGTCGGGCCTGTTGGCGCTGTTGGGCCTCGACCTGGCCAATCCGTTCAACCTCTCGAACCTGGACCTGCCCGGCGTGAACGTCGTCACCGCGGGCGACGCACCGCTGTTCTTCAAGCTGTTGGGTCTGGACCTGGGGTGGACCCCGGCGCTGCCGAACACCATCGCCGGCGAGGTGGGCAACACGCCCTACCTCGAGGTCGGCGTCGACGGTCTGCTGGACACCGTGCGTGGACTGCTGGAGAAGGCGAACCCCGACACGCTCAATCTCGGGCTGCTCGACACCCTGCTCGGCGGCCTGGGCATTTCGCTACCGGGTACCCCGACGGTCACCCAGCGGCTCAACGCGCTCATCGACCAGCTGACCACGATCACCGGCGTCGTCGACCCGGTCACCGGGCTGGTGCCGGACGCGTTGCACCTGCGACTCACGCCCGTCGTGGGCACGGGCATCGGCGCGTTCGCGGCCGCGATGGCCTACGAGCAGATCATCAACCAGCTCAAGACACAGCCCGGGGGTTCGCAATACCAGAGCAACGAGGCGACGCCCTTGCTCGGCAGCCTCACGGTGCTGCCGATGATCCTGCTCAACAACCCGGCCCGCCCCGACGGCGGCGCGCTGGCCCGATTCGCCTCGATCGCAGCATTGTTCGGCATCAACACGCTGAACCCGACCACCGCGCTCACCGGGGACAGCAACAACCCGCTCAGCGGCATCACGCCGCTGGGTCTGCACGTCGGCGGGGCCAACGTCCTCCCGATCATGATCGACGCGACCTACGAGTACCAGCCGATGTCGGACCTGGCGTCGTGGCCCAATGCGTTCACGCTGTTCAACAACCTGGCCGCCGCGTTGTCGCCGACCTACATGATGCGCGGCATCACCGCCGCCGAACTCGACGATCAGATCGCCGACCTGACGAACAAGCTCACCAGCGGCATCGTCGCCGGACAACCGTTGTCGCTCAACGGATATCTGACGCTGAAGTCCAAGACGCTGCCCCTGCTCGAACCGCTCTACCTGGCGTCGGACTTCCTGAACCTGGTGGGGCTGAGCCCCCTGGCACAGCTTCCGATGCGGCTGGCCAACGCTCTCGCCCCGGCGCTGTCGATCATGACGAACATCGGCTACGCCAACGTGTCGCAGAACCCCGACGGCACCTATACGCGCGACTACACCACGGCGGGCACCGAGACGCCGTTCCTGTCGTTCGCGAACATCGACTACGGTCGCGCGCTGGTGGATTCGGTCAACGCGTTGATGACCGGGTTCCAGAAGGAGTTCTTCAGCGCCAACCCCACGCCCACCGGACCCAACGTCCTGCAATCGCTCGTCGACGCGGTGTTCTCCAACGGGGGCCTGCTCAACCCCAGCGGCGGCGTGCCCCTCGGCGGTGCGGCGGGCAACCCGCTCGGAGGTCTGATCGGTGGACTGGGCAACGTCGTCGGCGGGCTGGGCAACGTCGTGGGTGGGCTGCTGGGCGGTCTGCTCGGCGGGCTGACGGGGCAACTGCCCGGTGCCAACCTGGCCCCCCAGGCGGCGTCGTCGGTACCCGAGGTCAACGCGACGTTCTCGCGGCTGTCGCTGTCGGGCGCGTCCGAGTCGTCGCAGCAGGCAGGGTCATCGCAGCAGGCAGGCGATCAGGAGCAGCCCGCCAAGGGCCAAGCCTCCGAGGGCAAGCCGGCCGACACGCCGTCGAAGGACGCGGCCACCCAGCCCCAGAAGACCGACGAGCAGAAGACCGACGAGCAGAAGACCGACGAGCAGGCGCCCGAGCAGGCCACGCCGGACGAGAAGCAGCCGACCACGGGCGGGACCACCGAGCAGGCCGGCTCGCAAGCCGGCGACCCCAAGGACGGCACGGACGACGCAGCGGGTGATGCCACGTCGTCGACCCCCAAGCACGCCAAGCCCGACGACGGGTCGACGCCGGCCGCGAGCACCACGACCCCCAAGCACGCGAAGCCCGACGACGAGCCCAAGAGCGGCAAGCCGGCGCTCAACGTCGTCCGCGACAGTGCCAACGCCTCGACGCCCAAGACCGCCGCTTCGCCGTCGTCGGCCGGCAAGGACAAGGCCGTCAAGCCGGCTGCCGGTGCGGCCGGTGGTGCCGAGACCTCCGGTGCGGCAGGGGAATCCGGTGCCGGTGCCGCGGGGGCGTCCGACGCTGCGTGACGTCAGCTGAACGCCAGCCAGCTGGGTAGGGCGCGCTCGCGGGAGTCGCACAGCACCTCGTAGGTGTCACACGATCCCCGCGGCGAACCCGCTCCCGCCCACATGCCGCCGGCCTCACGCCGGAGCACGATGGCCGACGATCCGCCACCGTCGAGCAGGATCGCGGTGTCGCTGCCGAGGCCGCGGAAGAGGTCCTGGATCTGGTCGGGGGTGTAGCTGCCGCCCTGGAAGACGTACATCTCGTCCTTGGTGCGGGAGTAGGCCAGGGCGGTGCGGGCGGCGCTGGGCCCGCCGTCGTTCATCTGCCCGGTGTCGCCGGGGGCCAACAGGTGCAGACCGGCGACGGCGACGAACCGGGTGCCCTTGTTCACCAGTTCGGTGACGGTTCTGGTGGCGGCGTCGTAATCGGTGTCGCTGGTGGGCGCCACCACGTAGGGGGCGCCGGCGACGGGCAGGATCATGGTGCTCAACGCGGTCCACACCTCGTTGCCTGCCGAGAGGCCCTGCTTGCCCGCGTAGGGGATGGTGCCGGTGACGGCGGCGTTGGCGCGCCCCTGGCCCCGGGTGTTGTCGACGTAGGCGCCCAACGGTGACGTGCATCCGGTGGTCTTCCACGAACCGCCCTGCTGGCCGCGGACGTCGAAGAAGTTGGCGTTGATGGCGATGGTGGGGCGTCCCAGTGCCTGCCACGCCTGCAGGGGGGAGTAGGTCTCGGAGGCCTGCCACAGTCCTTCGCCGGTGCGGGCGCGGGGATCTCGTTCGCAGCGCGCCTGGTATCCGGAGTGGGTGTCGACGAGCAGGCGGGGGGTGAGCCGCTGGGAGGCGCCCTTGATGATCATCAGGTGGCCGCCGCCGGACGACTCGTACCAGTTGCCTGCCGCGTTGAGCATGGGGGCGGCGTGGCCGGCGCCGAAGTTGTAGACCAGGTAGGCCCCACGCGTGTTGGCGATGGCGCCGGCGAGCAACTCGCGGGCGTCGGCCGCGCGGGCGTGCGGTGCGCCGGTGGTCGACGCCAGGGAGGCGCACACCGTCATGGTGGTGGCGTAGGCGCACGCCATCCGAGCGAGGCGCCGAAAGTTTGCGGTCCTCCTGCGCACCGGAACCCCTCTCGCTAGCTGAGATAACAATAATCACAGGTGACACGCTGTCAACTTTCGTCACGCTGGTATCACGGCGTGGTGACGGGACGGTCCCGACGGATTTGCCACGCATCTCGTCGGCGACGTCGTGGGCCTGGTCGATCGTCGGGCGGGCGTGGATCGACGACGGGCGGGGTAATCCCGCGCCATGGTCTCCGTAGAGCGCTCGTTCGCCGTCACCCCGCCGCCCGCACGGGTCATCGACTACCTCAAGGACTTCGGCAACGCCGAGGAGTGGGATCCCGGCACTCAGACGTGCACGCGCATCGACGACGGCCCCGTCAAGGTGGGTTCGTCGTGGCGCAACGAATCGAAGATCTTCGGCGTCACGGCCAAGCTCGTCTACCACCTGAATCGGTTGGACCACCGGACCATCGAGTTCGTCGGCGAGAACGACAACTCCACCAGTACCGACACCATCACGGTGGACCCCGACGGTGAGGGGTCGGTGGTCACCTATCACGCCGATCTGCAGATGAAGGGTGCGGCGAAGCTGCTGACGCCCGCCATGAAGCTGGCGTTCGAGAAGCTGGCGGGCGATGTCGAGGCGCAGCTGACGCGCGTGCTCAACGGGCTGTGAGCGCGGCGTGTATTAGCATGCCGCGCTGACGTTTTCGGGTGTTCATCCCCAGTGGTGGATTCATCCACAGGTGGGGGTGATGGTGCTGGTGGCCGGTGGGTGGGGTCGGTATCGTAGAACAGGTGTTCGAAGTCTTGGTGGCCGAGGTCGTCGCGGCGCGTACGGCGGCGGCGGGACTGCGGGCGTGCGCGCGGTTGGAGAACGCGGCGTGCGCGGCGCGGCTGTCGCACATGGCCGATCTGCTGGCCGCCGCCCATGCCGAGGTGGGATCGGCCGACCGGGAGCAGTGGCGTCTGGACAACTGGGGTGCGGTGTGCGCCCAGATCGGCGCGGCCCACGAGGTGACCAGTGGGGTGGCCTCGGGGTTGTTGATGGATGCGGTGACGTTGCGGGAGCGGCTGCCGCGGCTGGCGGCGGTGTTCGCCGCCGGCGACGTCTCGTATCGGCTGGTGCACGTGCTGTGTGCGCGCACGCTGCTGATCCAGGACCGTGACGCGCTGGCGGCCGTGGATGCGGAGCTGGCCGAGGTGGTGGCCGGGCCGGGGGCGTTGTCGGTGGGGGCGGCCGAGCGGGCGGTGGACGCGGTGATCGCCCGTCACGATCCGTTCGCGGTGCGCCGTACGCGGGAGCGGGCGCGGGGTTGTCGGGTGGAGGTGCACGTCGAGGACGGGTCGGGGGTGGGGTATCTGGAGGCGACGGTGTTGGCCACCGACGCCAAGGCCGCCGAGGCGCGGATCGCGGCGTTGGCGGCCACGCCGTGTCCGGCCGATCCGCGCACGGTGGATCAGCGGCGGGCGGCGGCGGTGGGGGCGATGGCGTTCGGGTGGGATCGGTTGCCGTGCCTGTGTGAGACCGAGGGGTGTGCGGCGGCGAGCCGGCCGGCCGGGGGTGGGGTGATCGTGCACGTGATCGCCCGCCAGGACGCACTCGACGAGCCGAGGCCGGAGGCGGGCAGCGCCGAGAATCCCGTGACCACCGATAGCGCGGACCGTGCTGACGGGGCCTCGCCCGGTACCGCCGATGGGCCCAGCACGTCTGAAAAGAACTTCATTGCAGACGATTCCGCTTCCACGCCCCGTGGTGGTGATCTCACCGCTCAACGCCGCGCCCTGTCTGGCGCCCGTGCCCCGCTGCTGCCCAAGCCGTGGTTCACCTACACCCTGACCGGACTGTCGCAGGCGTTGGCCGCCGATCCGGGCGAGGCGTCGGCCGCCGATCCCGGGGTGATCCTCGGGGGCGCGGTGCTACCCGCGGCGGTCATCGCCCACGCGGCCGGGCACGGCCGGATCCGCCGGCTGATCCACCCTGGGCAGGCGCCCCCGCAGCCGCGGTATCGGCCCTCACGCGCGCTGGCGGAGTTCGTGCGGTGCCGGGATCTGACGTGCCGGTTCCCCGGATGTGCCCGACCGGCCACGGTCACCGACCTCGATCACACCGTCGCCTGGCCGGTGGGTCCGACGTGCGCGTCGAACCTGAAATGCCTGTGCCGCGAACATCACCTGCTCAAGACGTTCTGGCCGGGCTGGCGCGACGAGCAATTCCCCGACGGCACCGTCGTGTGGACCGCGCCCGACGGGCAGACCTACCGCACCACCCCCGGCAGCCGGCTGCTCTTCCCCGAACTGTGCCGCCCCACCGCCCCGGTCGCCCTCACCAGCGCCCCGCCGGGCAAGCACACCGCGGGCCTGACCATGCCGCGCCGCCCGGCCACCCGCGCGGCAGCCCGCCGCCAAGCCATCACCGACGAACGCCACGCCAACGCGAAAACAATTGATCGAGAACAGGACCCACCGTGGTAGCCCTAGGCCGGAGGTGCCAGGCGGTAGATGGCGTTGGCGTCGTCGTCGCTGACGTACACCGCACGATCGGGGCCGACCACTGCGGCGACCGGCCTGCCCCAGCGGCTGCCGTCGTCGGCCTGGAAACCGCCCACCAGGGTCTGTTGATCACCCAACGTGCCGTCGCGCCAAGGGAAGAACGACACCTCGGGTGCGCGCGGCGGGTCCGCGTTCCACGACCCGTGGACGCCCACCAGTGCACCGCTGGCATACGGCTCGGGCAGCTGGCCCGCGGTGAAGCTGAGACCGAGCGGCGCAGAGTGCGCGCCGAAGCTCTGCTCCACCGGCGGCAGCGCCGCGCAGTCCAGCTTGCTGCCGTCGGGATTGGTCTGCGCGTCGCGCAGGTACGGCAGGTTCGCCGGGCCGCCGTCGATGTTGCAGTACGGCCAGCCGAGTTCGCGGCCCGGCGTCACCTTCGCGAGTTGCTCGCGCGGGTGCTCGGCCACGTAGTCGGGCAGCACCTTGCCGTAGTCCGGTCCCTCCTCGGGGAACGGCACGTTGTCGCGGCCGTTGTTGGCCGTCCACAGGCTGCCGTCCGGGGCCACCGCCAGCCCGGTGCCGTTGCGCACGCCGGTCGCGAACGGCGTTGCGGGCCCACCGCCCGGGGGAACCCGCATGATCACCGCTCGGGGCGGGGTGGCCGTGCGATCCGCGGCCGACACGTTGCCCGTGGATCCGATCGAGAAGTACACGGCGCCATCGGGTCCCACCGCGACGCTCTTGAGTGCATGGGCATAGGCGCCCCGCAGGTCCGGACTCTTGGCATCGGGCAGGCCGGTGGCGACGGTGCGCCGGTTGGTGACCTCCCCGTCGGCGTAGTCGTAGGCGTCGATCTGGTCGCTCTCGGCGACGTAGAGCGTCGACCCCTGGAACGCCAGGCCGTGGGGTTGGTCGAGACCGTCCAGCAGCAGCTCGTCCATCGGCCCGGCGCCGGTGGGCTGCAGTCGGATGACCTGCCCCGTACTCGGCGCCGACACCAGCAGGTTGCCGTCGGGCGCCCACGCCAGCAGTCGCGGTTCGGGCAGCCGTGCCCACACCGACAGTGTCCAGCCCTTGGGCACCAGCGCCTTTCGCGGCTCGTCGAACGGTGCGGCGCCCAGATCGTCGGGCACCTGCACCGTCACCTCCTCGAGCCCGGCGGTCTGGACCGGTGGCGACGAGGTCGGTGCGGGCGACGGCGCCGAGGAACACGCCGCCAGCACCGTGGTCGTCACCGCGAGGGCCATCCCTGCGAAGACCCCGGCCTTCCCGCTATGCCGCTGCCAAACTCGCATGCATCTCCCAGACCAGGATCTCGGACGGCTCGGTGGCCGTGACTCGTTGCCCACCCGATGCGGTGAACCGGACGGCGTCGCCCTCGTGCAGCGCGCCGGCGCCCTCCAACGTCACCTCGCCGCGGGGAACGAACAGGTGCAGGTACGGCGCCTGTGGCAGCTCGACGGTGTCGCCGGGCTGCAACCGCGCGCCCTTGAGGGCGGCGTAGCGGTTGCGGATCGAGATGGCCGCCTCACCGGCGTGCTCGGGCATGCCCGACGCGATGGTCACCAGGCCGCCGCGCAGCAGCTCGTCGTCGATCTCCATCTGCTGATAACCCGGCGTGATGCCGGACTCGTCGGGGACCACCCACATCTGCACGAAGTGCACGGGCTCGGCGTGCTGGGCATCGCCGGTGAGCGTCCAGGAGTCGTTCTTCTCCGAGTGCAGAATGCCCCGGCCGGCCGACATCCGTTGTGCCAGGCCGGGATAGATGACCCCGGAATGCCCGGTGGAGTCCTGGTGCACCAGCGACCCGCGCAGCACCCACGTGACGATCTCCATGTCGCGGTGCGGGTGCGTCTCGAAGCCGGAGCCGGGGGTGACGACGTCGTCGTTGTTCACCAGCAGCAGGCCGTGGTGGGTGTTGCTCGGGTCGTAGTTGCCCCCGAACGAGAACGAGTGCTTGGAGTCCAGCCACGAGATCTTGGTGGTCGCGCGGTCGCCGGCGCGCCGCACGTCGACGGTTTCGGCTGTGGTCATGGTTCGCTCCTCGGGAGTCCGTCGCCAGCCTAGGTGGCGGGCGCTGGACACGACAACATGGATGATGTGTCATGTATTCCGTGTGGCTCTCCGACGACCAGCTCCGGGTGTGGCAAGACCACCTCGCCATGACGGCCCGCCTGCAGGCGGCCATGAACCGCCAACTGCAGCGTGACTGCGGCCTCTCGCTCGCCGACTACGACGTCCTGGTGGCCCTGTCCGACCTGCGGGCATGCCGAATGTCGGACCTGGGTGAGCGGCTGGGGTGGGAGCAGAGCCGGCTCTCCCACCAACTCAGCCGGATGCGCACCCGGGGTCTGGTGAGCCGAGCGGGCGCGGCCGACGACCGCCGCGCCGCCACCGTCGACCTCACGGCGCAGGGCCGTGACGCGCTGAAGGCCGCCGCGCCCGGGCACGCCGAGTTGGTGCGCAGCGTGGTGTTCGACGGCCTGTCGGCCGCCGACCTGGACGTCGTCGGCCGCTGGACGGCCCGCGTGCTGCAGCGGCTGGGCTACCAGTCCGATTCGTCGTAGGTGATCACGCCGCGGATGTTCTTGCCGTCGAGCATGTCCTGGTAACCGTCATTGATGTCTTCGAGCCGGTAGGTGCGCGTCACCATGTCGTCGACGTTGAGGACGCCCGACTTGTACAGCCCCACCAGGCGCGGCGTCTCCACGTGCGAGCTACCGCCGCCGAAGATGTTGCCCTTCAACGTCTTCTGCAACATCGTGAACAGGAACAGGTTGAGCTTGACGTCGGCGTCGACCATCGAGCCCATGCCCGTCACCACGCACGTTCCGGTCTTGGCGGTGAGGATCATCGCCTCTTCGACGTACTCGCCGCGCATCTCGCCCACCGCGATGATCGTCTTGTCGGCCATCAGGCCGTACGTGAGCTCCATCATCGGCATGATGGCCTCGGCCATCGACGGGTAGACGTGCGTGGCGCCGAACTTGATGGCCTGATCGCGCTTCCACTCGTTGGGGTCGATCGCGATGACGTGCCGGGCGCCCGAGATCACCGCGCCCTGCAGCGCGCTCATCCCGATGCCGCCCACGCCGATGACGGCCACCGTTTCCCCGGGCTGGACGTCGGCGACGTTGGTGGCCGACCCGAAGCCGGTGGGCACCGCGCAGCCCATGATGGCGGCGGTCTCGAACGGCACGTCCGGATCGATCTTGACCACCGAGTCCTGGTGCACCGTCATGTAGGGCGCGAACGTGCCGAGCAGATTCATCGGCGACACGTCGTGCGAACCCGCCCGCACCCGCGACGTCCCGTCGGCGATCGCCTTGCCGCCCAACAGCAGCGCGCCGCGATCACACAGCGAGCGGAAGCCCTTCAGGCACGGCGGGCACGAGCCACAGGCGGGGATGAACGCCAGGATGACGTGGTCGCCCTCCTCGACGGCCGTGACGCCCGGGCCCACCTTCGTCACCACGCCGGCACCCTCGTGCCCGCCGAGGGCGGGCAGCCCGATCGGCGTCGCACCGGTGGTGAGGTGGTAGTCGGAGTGGCACATGCCCGCGGCGTGCATGCGGATCTGCACCTCGCCGGCAACGGGGTCGCCGAGATCGATCTCGTCGACCCGGAACGGAGAGTTGAGTTCCCACAGCAGGGCGCCCTTGGTCTTCATGGGACGCGATCATGGAACACGTTCTAATATCGCCGTCGACGACGCCGTTGAACAGGGCGTTGGCCGGTCACGACGCGTCGTGGATCAGGCACCCCGCGATGGACCGTGAGTCAGAGGTGCACCGGCAGGCCGAACTTCGCGAACAGGCCGTCGGCGTGAAACGCCACCACGTGGGCGATACCGTCGGCGCGCACGTCCAGCACGTGCAGCTGGAACTCCTCGTGCCGACCCGTCTCGCGGTTGAGCATGTACAGCGCCGCCGCCGGCTGACCGTTGGCGGTGAGCATGGTGAAGCGCATGTCGCCGGCGCCCTCGGCCGGGCAATGCGTCTTGGACAGCGTGACGATGTCGGCCGGACCCGAATACCAGCCGTCGAACGGCGGCATCTCGAACACCGCGTCGGCGGTGAACAGCGTGACCAGCTGCTCCATGTCGTAGTTCTCGAAGGCCGCCACGTACTTGGCCAAGAGGTCCCTGGCCTCCGGCGAATCCGGCGCGGCGGCACCGTCGTCCGGCGAGGGTGCGACGGTGTCGAGCTGCGCGCGCGCACGTTGCAGCAGGCTGTTCACCGCCGCCGTCGACGACCCGATGGCCTCGGCCACCTCCGACGCCTTCCACTGCAAGACCTCGCGCAGCACCAGCACGGCCCGTTGCCGCGCCGACAGGTGCTGCAGCGCGGCCACGAACGCCAGGCGCACCGACTCCCGCGACTCGGCGATCACCGACGGATCCGAGGGATCGTCGTGCGGGGCGTCCGGCAGCGGCTCCAGCCAGGTGATCTCCGGGTGCTGGGCGATGTCGCCCGTCGGGTCGGACGCCGGCGCGCCCAGCCCGCTGGGCAGCGGGCGCCGCTTGCGTCCGTCGAGCGCGGTCAGCGAGGCGTTGGTGGCGATGCGGTAGAGCCACGTGCGCACCGACGACTGGCCCTGGAACCCCTCGTAGGACTTCCACGCCCGCAGGTAGGTCTCCTGCACCAGGTCCTCGGCGTCGTGCAGCGAGCCGGTCATCCGGTAACAGTGCGCGAGTAGTTCCCGCCGGTACCGCTGAGCGTCGGCGAGGAATGCGTCCCTGGAGTCGAAGGCGAGCACGCTCACGGGGCCGAGCCTACTGTCCGGCACCGACGAGCACGGGCGGTCGACGACGGCGCCGGTGTGTCAGGACCGATAACCTCCCATGGTGGCCGAAACCCCCTCCGCAACCCGCACCGAACGCAGCTTCGCCGGCGTCGGCGGCGTCCGCATCGTCTACGACGTCTGGACCCCGCAGGTCGCGCCCCGCGGCGTCGTCGTGCTGTGCCACGGCTACGCCGAGCACGCCCGCCGCTACGACCACGTCGCCCGTCGCTTCGGCGCCGCAGGGCTGCTCACCTACGCGCTGGACCAGCGCGGACACGGCCGCTCCGGGGGCAAGCGCGTGTACCTGCGCGAGATGGCCGAATACGTGGCCGACTTCCACGCCCTGGCGGGCATCGCCGCACGTGAGCATCCGACGCTGCCCCGCGTCGTGCTGGGCCACAGCATGGGCGGTGGCGTCGTGTTCAGCTACGGCGCCGAGTACGTCGGCGACTACGACCTGATGGTGCTGTCGGGGCCCGCGGTGGACGCCCAGGACGGCGTGTCACCGGTGATGATCACCGCGGCCAACCTCCTCGGCGGCCTGCTGCCGGGGTTGCCGGTCGAGAAGCTGGACGCCGACGCCGTGTCCCGCGACCCCGCCGTGGTCGCGGCCTACCGTGCCGACCCGATGGTGCACCTGGGCCGCCTACCCGCAGGCATCGCCAAGGCGCTCATCGGTGTGGGCCAGACCATGCCGCAGCGCGCCGCCGCGCTCACCGCACCGCTGCTGGTGGTGCACGGCGAGGACGACCGCCTGGTCGGCGTCGCGGGCAGCAGGAAGCTGATGGCGCACGTCGGCTCCACCGACGCGACGTTGCAGGCGTACCCGCACCTGTTCCACGAGGTGTTCAACGAACCCGAGCGCGACGAGGTGCTCGACGACGTGGTGCGGTGGATCGAGGCGCGCCTGTGACGGCGCTGATGCGCTGGTTCGCGGTGCTGCTGGCGGCCCTGTGCGTGAGCGGTTGCGCCTCCGGCGGTCCGGCGGCCCCGTCGACCGGGTCGGCGACACCGGTGGCCGACCCGTCGGGCTGGGTCGACGAGGACGTCACGTTCACCACCGACGGGCTGACCCTCTACGGCACCTACCGACACCGCGACGGCGCGGCACCCGGTCCCGCGGCGCTGCTGATCTCCGAGAGCGGCAACACCGACCGCAACGGCGACAACGCCGTCGCGGGCCCGGTGGGCAACATGCGTCAGCTCGCGCAGTACCTGTCCGAGAAGGGCGTCGCGACGCTGCGCTACGACAAGGTGGGCACCGGCAAGACCGGCCTCGGGCCGTACGCCACCAAGCCGCAGGACGTCGGCAGCGCCGTGTACACCGCGGGCGCGAAGGCGGCCGCGCGGTTCCTGGCCGGGCAGACGCGCACCGACAAGGCGCGCATCTCGATCTACGCGCTGGGGGAGGGCACGGTGCACGCCATGGCGCTGGCGACCGACACCGCACCCGATGCGCTGCAGGTGCACTCGCTGGGGCTGTTCCAGCCGCTGTCGGCGCGCTATCTCGACATCATCACCGGACGCGTCCGGGCCGACGTCGACGCCGCCGTGGCGTCGGGGGCCAAGACGCGCCAGCAGGCCGACGACGTGCTGGCCGCGTGGAACGCCGCCGTCGTCGAAGCGCGCACGCAGGGCACCGCACCCAAGCAGCTGCCGGAAGGGCTCGGCGCCGTCCTGAACCCCGGCAACGTGAAGGCCGTCGTGGAGGCCGACCAGATCGATCCGCAGGCGTTGGCGGCGAAGCTCCCCGCGGGCATGCCGGTATTGGCGACGTGCTCGGACTCCGACGCGCAGGCCAACTGCGCGTCCGAGAAGCCGCTGTTCGACGCGCTGGCGCACACCCAGTTGACGGCCGTCCAGCTCAAGGGCGTCAACCACGTGCTGCGCGACGACCCGACCGACAGCGTCGCCAACTACGCCAAGCAGGACCCGCTGTCACCGCAGCTCGTCACCGCGCTCGACGGTTTCGTCGGTAGGTAGGTGCATGGTCGACCCATGAGCGACGACAAGATGCTGGCCCGCATCGCAGCGCTGCTGCGGCAGGCCGAGAACACCGAGAACGCCCACGAGGCCGAGGCATTCATGGCGGCCGCGCAACGGCTGGCCACCACCACGTCGATCGACCTGGCCGTGGCGCGGGCGCATTCGGCGACGCGCACCGCGGCCCAAGCGCCCGTGCAGCGCACCGTCACCATCGGCGAGGCGGGCACCAAGGGGCTGCGCACCTACGTGCAGCTGTTCGTGGTGATCGCCGCCGCCAACGACGTGAAGTGCGACGTGGCGTCGAACTCGACGTTCGTCTACGCGTACGGCTTCGCCGAGGACGTCGACGCCACCCACGCGCTGTACGCCAGCCTGGTGCTGCAGATGGTGAAGGCCTCGGAGGCCTACATCGCCAGCGGCCAGCACCGGCCCACGCCCACCATCACCGCGCGGCTCAACTTCCAGCTGGCCTTCGGGGCGCGGGTGGGTCAGCGCCTGGCCGCGGCCCGCGAGGAGGCCCAACGCGAGGCCGCCGCGGTGCGCGAGGACCGCCCGGGCACCGCGATTGCGCTGCGCAACAAGGATCTCGAGCTGAAGTCGTTCTACCGCGAGGCGTCGAAGGCGCGGGGCACTTGGCGGGCCACCACCGCCTCGGCGGGTTACTCGTCGGCCGCACGGCGTGCCGGTGACCGCGCGGGTGCGCGGGCGCGGCTGGGGCCCACCACCGAGCTGTCCGGGTCGCGCGGTGCGCTGGACCGCTGACGGCGCACCGTGACGCGCGACGCGCAGCGCTCCCGGGTGTACGCCGCAGAGGAGTTCGTCCGCACGCTGTTCGACCGCGCCGCCGCCCGCGGCCACGCGGTGGACTTCTTCGGGACGCAGCTGACGCTGCCGCCCGAGGCGCGCTTCGGGTCGGTGGCGTCGGTCCAGGAGTACCTCGATCGAGTGCTGGCGCTGCCCGCGGTCCGCGAGCGCTGGCCCGGCACGCCCGCCCTGCGGGTGCGGAGCCGCCGCGGCGTGCGGGCCGCCCACTACGAGTGCAGCGACGACGCCGCCGTGATCGCGGTGCCCGAGACCGGAACCGGTTGGGCCATGCGCGAACTCGTCGTGCTGCACGAGGTGGCCCATCACCTGAGCCCGGTGGCACCCGCCCACGGGCCGGCGTTCGTGACGACGTTCTGCGAGCTGGCGGACGTCGTCATGGGGCCGGAGGTCGCGCACGTGCTGCGCGTGGTCTACGACAAAGAAGGAGTCTCGACGACATGACCACCCCGGATCCCGCTGCCCTCGACGACCTGTTCGGACGTCTGCTGCACACCGAAGACGCCGCGCTGACCGCTGCCCGCGAGGCGGCCGACGCGGCGGCGATGCCGCCCATCGAGGTGTCGGCTCAGCACGCCAAGCTGCTGACGCTGCTGACCACCATCGCCGGGGCGAGCAGCGTGCTGGAGATCGGGACGCTGGCCGGCTACAGCACCATCGCACTGGCGCGCGGTGTCGGGCCGACGGGACGCGTGGTCACGCTGGAGTACGCCCAGGCCCACGCCGACGTGGCCCGCGCGAACCTCGACCGGGCCGGGGTGGGCGACCGCGTCGAGATCCTGGTGGGGGCAGCGCTCGACGGTCTGCCGGCACTCGCCGAGCGGGGCGAGACGTTCGACTTCTTCTTCGTCGACGCCGACAAGGAGAATAACGTCGCCTACGTGGAGTGGGCCGTCCGGTTGGCGCGGCCGGGCGCGGTGATCGTCGTCGACAACATCGCCCGGATGGGCCGTGTCCTGGATCCCGCCCCCGACGACCGGCAGGCCCGCGCCGTGCGGGACGTGTTCGCGATGATTGGTGAACACCCGCAGCTGGAGGCCGCCGCCATCCAGACCGTCGGCGCCAAGGGGTGGGACGGTTTCGCGGTGGCCCGCGTCAGCCCGCGGTAGGCAGCGTCTCGCGGGCGGGGGCCAGCCCGCCAACGGCATCGGTGAGCGTCTCGGTGGCGGCCGCCTCCGTCATGCCGAGGTGGGTCGACGCCTGGCTGAGCGTCATGCCGCGGTAGTAGGTGAGTTCGACGCACTTGCGCTGCAGGGCGGGAAGCGCGTCCAGTTCGGGCGCGGACTCCGGGAGCCCGACCACGTCGGTGGGCGCGGCGCCGCTGCGCGAGTGCGCGACGGCCTGCTGGTGGGCCAGCGTGATGAGCCAGGCCCCCGGGGACATCTCGTCGGGGTCGTAGTCTGCGGCCTTCTCCCACACCTCGAGGTAGATGTCCTCCATGACGCGCTCGCGCTGGTCCGGGTCGGGCACCAGGTTGCCGATGACCCCGAACACCCGCGCGGACGTGCGGTCGTAGAAACGCAGCAGATCGTCGGAGCTGCCGCGGGAGATGCCGTCGATGAGCGACGCGAGCGCAGCAGTCACTGAGCCTCCTCGTTGAGCCTTCTTGTCAAGCGTGCGTTCAATACCCCGCGCGACCCGTCCGCAAACCTGGTCGGAGGGGAGTTTGGTGCGCTGACCGGCAGGGCACCGATAGCCCATGGCCTTCACGGTGAACCGAGTGATCGGTGCGACGCCCGAGCGCGCGTGGGACGTGCTCACCGATCTGCGGGAGTGGCCGCGGTGGGGGCCCACGGTGTCGCGGGCCGAGATGGACGGCGAGGTGTTGACGCTCGGCTCCCGGGGGAGGGTGTGGACGCCGGTGGGGGTGCCGCTGCCGTTCGAGATCACCGAGTTCGTGCCCGGCCGATCCTGGGGGTGGACGGTGGCCGGGGTGCCGGCGACGCGGCACGGGGTGGACCCGGTGCCCGGCGGAGCCCGGATCTGGATGAGCGCGCCCTGGTGGGCGCCGGGGTATCTCCCGGTCTTGGCCTGGGCGCTGCGCCGTATCGAGGGGCTGGCGGCGGCCGGTTAGACCTCGTGCGGTTGCTGCCGAATTCATCCAAACACTTGTACAACCACTTGACTGTCATCGGCTTCCGGCCTTGACTGCAGAGGTCGGCGTCGACTCCTGCCACCGTCCGGAAGGAGCAGCCCATGCCCACCGTCAAGAGGATCGGATCGACCGTGGCCGTCTGCGCGGTGGCGGCCGCCGCCGTGATCGTCGCGGTCGCCGGCGGCCCCGGCCCGGCAGCCCTGGCCAAGGGCTCGGGAGCCTCGGCGACCACGACGTCCTACGTGCAACCGGTCGTGCCGGGGATGACGCTCGAGACCACCACCGTCGACGAGCCCGTGACGAGCCTGCCCACGGCCGCGCCCATGGAGCAGACCTCGGATGCGTCGCCGACCCTCAAGGCCACCCCGGCACCCGGCTGCGTCAACAACGGGCAGTGCCCGTAGTGCGGTCTAGCTGCAGACCGCGCCGACGGCCGCCGAGCCCACCAACTTGACGTACTTGGCCAGCACGCCGGTCTCGTACACCGGGGGCAGCGGGGTGAAACCGGCCTTGCGCGACTCGAATTCGGCCTCGTCGACCAGGATGTCCAGCGTGCCGTTGGCCACGTCGAGGCGGATCCGGTCGCCGTCGCGGACGAACGCGATGGGTCCACCGTCGACGGCCTCGGGCGCGATGTGCCCCACGCACAGGCCCGTGGTGCCACCGGAGAACCGGCCGTCGGTCATCAGCAGCACGTCCTTGCCCAGGCCGGCGCCCTTGATCGCACCCGTGATCGCCAGCATCTCCCGCATTCCGGGACCGCCCTTGGGGCCCTCGTAGCGGATCACCACGACGTCGCCGTGGGTGATGGTGCCGTCCTCGAGGGCGTCCAGCGCTGCCCGCTCGCGTTCGAAGACCCGTGCGGTGCCCTCGAACACGTCCGAGTCGAAGCCCGCCGACTTCACCACGGCACCCTCCGGGGCCAACGATCCGTGCAGGATCGTGATGCCGCCGGTGGGGTGGATCGGGTTGTTCATGGCACGCAACACCTTGCCGTCGGGGTCCGGCGGCTCGATGTGGGCCAGGTTCTCGGCCATGGTCTGGCCCGTGACCGTGAGGCAATCCCCGTGCAGCAGGCCGGCGTCCAGCAGCGCCTTCATCACCACGGGCACGCCGCCGATCTCGTCGACGTGCTTCATCACGTGGCGGCCGAACGGCTTCACGTCGGCGAGGTGGGGCACCTTGCTGCCGATGCGGGTGAAGTCCGCCAGCGTCAGCTCGACCCGGGCCTCCCAGGCGATGGCGAGCAGGTGCAGCACCGCGTTGGTCGAGCCGCCGAACGCCATGACGACGGCGATGGCGTTCTCGAACGCCTCCTTGGTGAGGATGTCGCGCGCGGTGATGCCGCGGCGCAGCATCTCGACGACCGCAGCGCCGGAGCGGCGGGCGTACTCGTCGCGGCGGGAGTCGATGGCGACCGGAGAAGCGCTGCCCGGCAACGACATTCCGAGCGCCTCGGCGGCCGAGGCCATGGTGTTGGCGGTGTACATGCCGCCGCAGGCGCCCTCGCCCGGACAGATCGCGCGCTCGATGATGTCGACGTCCTCGCGCGACATCAACCCGCGCGCGCACGCGCCGACGGCCTCGAAGGCGTCGATGATCGTGACTTCCTTCTCGGTGCCGTCGGTCAGCTTGGCGACCCCGGGCATGATGGACCCGTTGTAGAGGAAGACGTTGGCCAGGTTCAGGCGCGCGGCCGCCATCAGCATGCCGGGGATCGACTTGTCACAGCCGGCCAGCAGCACCGAACCGTCGAGTCGCTCGGCCTGCATCACGGTCTCGACGCTGTCGGCGATGACCTCGCGCGACACCAGCGAGAAGTGCATGCCCTCGTGGCCCATCGAGATGCCGTCGGACACCGAGATGGTGCCGAACTCCAGGGGGTACCCGCCGGCGTCGTGCACACCGGCCTTGACCGCCTGGGCCAGCCGCTGCAGCGACATGTTGCACGGCGTGATCTCGTTCCAGGACGAACCCACGCCGATCTGCGGCTTGGCCCAGTCGTCGTCGCCCATGCCGACGGCGCGCAGCATGCCGCGGGCGGCGGTCTTCTCCAGGCCGTCGGTGACGTCGCGGCTGCGGGGCTTGATGTCGGGTGCGCCGGACGCTGAGGGAGTCTCTGAGGGCATGGGCACGATTATGCGCCCGACCTGGGAGCCGCCCGCAATCGGCTCCATACCCCTTGGGGGTATCGGGTACGGTGGTGGTCATGACATCGACCACGACGCGCGCCGCGGCCCTCGTCGCCGCGTGCGCAGCAGCCCTGTTCCTGTCCGCGTGCACCAAGCAGGCCGAGAGTGACGGCCACGCCGATCACCAGCCCGATTCGTCGCAGACCTCGACCGCCGAGGCGGCCGCCCCAGCTGATCACAATGCGGCCGACGTGTCGTTCGCGACCATGATGATCCCCCATCACGAGCAGGCCGTGCAGCTCGCGGACATGGTGCCCAGCCGCTCGTCGGACCCCGCCGTCGTCGAACTCGCGGCGGCCATCGCCAAGGCGCAGCAGCCCGAGATCGAGACCATGAAGGGCTTCCTGACGCAGTGGACCGGCGCCGCGCCGACCGGAGGGGCGCCGACCGGCGGCCACGAGGGACACGACATGTCCGACATGCAGGGCATGGTGGATCAGGCGACGATGGACCGGCTGGGCACGCTGAAGGGAAGGGACTTCGACACGCTGTGGTTGCAGTCGATGATCTCCCACCACGAGGGCGCCATCGCGATGGCGCAGACGGAGCTGAACACGGGCGTCAACGCCGACGCCAAGCGCCTCGCCGAGGACATCGTCACGGCCCAGCAGGCGGAGATCACGCAGATGAAGCAGATGCTGGGAGGGTAGCGATGGGTGACACCCCGGAGCAGGACGGCGCGCACGGTTACTCCAGCAACAAGGAGAACTACGCCAAGCGGCTGCGTCGCATCGAGGGGCAGGTCCGCGGCATCGCCAAGATGATCGACGAGGACAAGTACTGCATCGACGTGCTCACCCAGATCAGTGCCGTCAACAGTGCACTGCAGTCGGTGGCGCTCGGTTTGCTCGACGAGCACCTGGGGCACTGCGTCAGCCACGCCGTCGCCGAGGGGGGCGACGAGGCCGAACGCAAGCTCGCCGAGGCCTCGGCGGCCATCGCTCGCCTGGTCCGATCCTGAGGGTTCACTCATCGGACATTTCGCGGTCTGACCTGGCACGACAGCCGTCAAGCCGGCGTCGGGGCGGGTTCGCGGAGCGGGTGACGGCGGCGTGCTGTGCCACACTGAGTGCAGTTTTTTGGTTATGGAGGTGGCGTGATGCCGCAACGGAATGTGTTGAAGCGAATCGGGACCGCGGTGTTCGCGGCGGGCCTGGTCTCCTCGGCGGTGCTGGTGGCACCGACCGCGCTGGCCGAACCGGCACCCGACCCGGCCGTGATCGACGCGCCACCGGCACCGGCCCCGCCGCCGTTCCAGATGCCCAGGATGCCGTGGGACCCGGCCCCGCCGGAGCCGGCCCCGCTCACCGATCCGCGGATCCCCGTGGACCCGGCGACCGGCGCGGTCAACAACTACGGCGCGCCCGCCGCGGTCCCCGACGGCACGCCCGCCGGGCAGAACCCCCTGCCGTACACCGGACCGCCGGTGTTCGCCCCGCCGACGTTCAACCCGAGCAACGGCTCCATGGTCGGTGTCGCCAAGCCCATCTACATCAACTTCGCCCGGCCCATCGCCGACCGGGCGATGGCCGAGCAGGCCATCCACATCTCGTCCAATCCGCCCGTGCCCGGCCGCTTCTACTGGACCAGCGATACGCAGGTGCGGTGGCGACCGCAGGACTTCTGGCCCGCCAACACCGTGGTGAGCATCGACGCGGGCGGCACGAAGTCGACGTTCCGCACCGGTGACTACCTGGTGGCCACGGTCGACGACGCCACCAAGACCATGGAGGTGCGGCGCAACGGCCAGCTGGAGAAGACCTTCCCCATGTCGATGGGCCGCGACGACGGCAAGCACGAGACCAAGAACGGCACCTACTACGTGCTGGAGAAGTTCGCCGACATGATCATGGACTCGTCCACCTACGGCGTGCCCGTCGACTCCGCCGAGGGCTACAAGCTGAAGGTCCAGGACGCCGTCCGCATCGACAACAGCGGCATCTTCGTGCACAGCGCGCCGTGGTCGGTGGGCGACCAGGGAAAGCGCAACGCCAGCCACGGTTGCATCAACCTCAGTCCTGCGAACGCGCAGTGGTTCTACGACAACTTCGGCAGCGGCGACCCCGTCGTCGTGAAGAACAGCAAGGGTGGGCTCTACAACCAGCCCGACGGCGCGTCGGACTGGCAGATGTTCTGACCCCCGCGCATCCCCGACGAGTGCCCCGGCGCCACGGCGCCGGGGCACTCGTCGTTCATGCCTTCGGTACGAAGTTCGCCAAGAGGTGAAACTGGCGCGCTTTGTGCACGTTATGCTGGGTCCATGATGGTGGCGTGACATGGCTGTGAACGACGTGAAGCCGCGACGCGGCAGGCCCGCGGGGCGGCAGTCCAGCCAGACGCGGGCCAACATCGTGCGGGCGGCCCGCGAGGAGTTCGGCATCCGCGGCCGGTGGGGCACCACCATGAAACACGTCTCCGACCACGCCGGCCTGTCCGCCAAGGCCATCTACTACTACTTCGCCTCGGTCGACGACATCTACGACGAATTGCTCCGCGACACCGTGCGCCTGCTCGACGAGTGCTTCCAGCACGTGGCCGCCCAGCCCACGCTACGCAGCCAGCTGCGCTGCTACGTCGGCGAGATGCGGCGCATCGAACTCGCCGATCGCGCCGAGATGGCGTTTCTGGTGCGCGGCTACCTCGACGGGGCGCGCGGCCGCAGCCAGGGGCGCGACGACGACCCGTTGACCACCGGCGCCGCCCGTCTGTTCGGTGAGCTGGTGCGCGCCGCGGTGGCGCGCGGGGAACTGCCGCCCGACACCGACGTGCACGCCACGGCGGCCCTGCTGGGCTCGCTCGTGTGGGGCATCGGCCTGCACGCGGGCGTCGTCGATGCGGTCGCGACGCTGTCGGACCGCATCGACGACGTCATCGTCCACGGGCTGCCGCTGACCGGCTGAGCGCTAGTTCCAGATGCGTACGCGCGCAGCCGGTTCTAGGTACAGCGCGTCCTTCTCGGTGACGTCGAACGCCTCGTAGAACGCGTCGATGTTGCGGATCACCCCGTTGCAGCGGAACTCCGGCGGCGAATGCGGATCGATCGCAAGCCGGCGGATGGCCTCGGCATCGCGGGACTTCGTCCGCCACACCTGCGCCCAGCCGTAGAACACCCGCTGTACCCCGGTCATGCCGTCGATCTCGGGTGCGGGCTTGCCGTCCAGGGACAGCTCGTAGGCCAGCAGCGCGATCGACAGCCCGCCCAGGTCGCCGATGTTCTCGCCGACCGTGAACGCGCCCTGCACGTGCGGGGCGTCGGCCTGATCGCTCAGCTGCCGGGGCACCAGCACCTCGTACTGGTCGATGAGCGCCTTGGTGCGCTTGCCGAACTCCGCCCGGTCGGCGTCGGTCCACCAGTCCACCAGGTTGCCGTCGCCGTCGTACTTGGCGCCCTGGTCGTCGAAGCCGTGCCCGATCTCGTGCCCGATCACCGCGCCGATGCCGCCGTAGTTCGCGGCGTCGTCGGCCTCGGCGTCGAAGAACGGCGGCTGCAGGATGGCCGCCGGGAACACGATCTCGTTCATCCCCGGGTTGTAGTACGCGTTCACGGTCTGCGGCGTCATGAACCACTCGTCGCGGTCCACCGGGCCGCCGAGCTTCGCCAGCTCCCGGTCGGTCTCGACGGCATGCCCGCGTAGGTAGTTGCCGTACAGGTCGGTGCGGTCGATCACCAGCGCCGAGTAGTCGCGCCACTTCGCCGGGTAGCCGATCTTGGGCGTGAACTTGTCGAGCTTGTCCAGCGCCCGCTGGCGGGTCTCGGGCGTCATCCACTCCAGCTCGGTGATGCTCACCCGGTAGGCCTCCCGCAGGTTGGCCACCAGCTCGTCCATGCGTTCCTTGGCCGCGGGCGGGAAGTAGCGGGCGACGTACAGCTTGCCGACCGCATCCCCCATCAGCCCCTCGACCAGGCCGACGCCGCGCTTCCAGCGGTCCCGGATCTGCTCGGTGCCCGACAACCGGCGGCCATAGAACTCGAAGTTCTCGGCGACGATCTCGTCGGGAAGGATGGCCGTCCGCGCGTTGACGACGCGCCACCGCAGCCAGTTCTTCCAATCCTCGAGGTCACGCTCGGCCCACAGCGCGGCGAACGCGGTGAGCGCGTCGGGTTGGCGAACCACCAACTCGGTGATTTCTTCGCGCGTGCTGCCCAGCGCCGCCGCCCAGCCGGCCCAGTCGAAACCGGGCGCCTCCTGCGGCAGGTCGGTGAAGCGACGCAGGTTGTACGTCAGGTCCGCGTCGCGGCGCTTGACGACGTCCCAGTGCGCCGCGGCGATCGCGGTCTCCAGCGCGACGATGCGCTGGGCCGTGGCCTCCCACTCGCCGGGCTGCGGTTCCTCACCGAACACCAGCGCGAACATCCGCGCCACGTGCTGGGGGTACGCGGCCAGGATCTCGGCGTGCTGGGGGTCGCGATAGTACGACTCGTCGGGCAGTCCCAACCCGGACTGCGTGACGTGCAGCAGGTAGCGCGTGGAGTTCTTGGAGTCGGTGTCGACGTAGACACCCGTCCCGCCGCCCACGCCCACCCGCTGCAGGCTGCCCAGCACGGCCGCCAGCTGCGTGCGGTCGGCCGCCGCATCCACGGCGGCCAGCTCGTCGAGCAAAGGCCGGACACCGCGCTCGGCGATGGTGGCCTCGTCCATGAAGCTCGCGAACAGGTCCCCGACGCGCTGCTCGTCGGTGCCGGCCGGGGCCCCCGTCGCGGCGGATTCCTGGATCAGGTCGCGCACCTGCTCCTCGGCGCGGTCGGCGAGCAGCCGGAACGCACCGTCGGTGGCGCGGTCCGCGGGCATCTCGTAGTCGGCCAGCCAGCGTCCGTTGACGTGACCGAACAGATCGTCTTGGGGTCGTGCGGCGGCGTCCACGTAGGACAGATCGATACCGGAGCGAATGGCTTCACGTGTCACTCCGCCATCCTGCCATCGGAGCGGGCGGGCGCGCCGCCGCCGAGCGGAGGGTGCGCGACGAGCGCCGGGTACCCTCACGCCCATGCCCGACGCGTCCCCCGACGAGCCCACCGAGCGCGACGGAGGCCGGCTCAGCGGTTACGGAATCGCCTCGGCGGTCCTCGGCGTGGTCTGCGTGGCGGCCGTGGTCCTCGGCGTGCTCCTCTGGTCGGGTCACCGCGACGACGAGGCCGAACGCGCCTACCAGACCGAGGTGCTGCAGACCGCCGCGGACTGGACCACGACGTTGATCAACATGAACGCCGACACCATCGACGACAACCTGCGCACGCTGCACGACGGCACCGTCGGCCAGCTCAACGCGGACTTCGAGACCACCGTCGAACCGTTCCGCGCCGTCGTCGCGAAACTGCGGTCCAAGACCACCGGCCAGGTCGAGTCGGTGGCGATCGAGACGCTGCACCACGCGCCCCCGGGGCCCGACGGGGCGCCGCCACCGCAGGATCAGCCCGAGCTCTCGACGGTGGCCTCCCGCACGGACACCGTGCTGGTGGTCGCGACGTCGGTGACCCAGAACACGGGCAACGAGAAGCCGCAGACCGTCCGCTGGAACCTGCGCCTCGGGGTGTCCGACGTCGACGGCAAGCTGCTGGTCTCCCGGTTGGAGACGCTGCGATGAGCAACGTGGTGCGCGTGGTGCTGTTCGACGTCGCGGCCCCGGTCGCGGCCGTCGCCGGCCTGGTGTTCGTCGGCGTCGCCTCCGGGTGGCCGCTGTGGTGGGTGTCGGTCTGTTCGGTGCTGTGCCTGCTGATCGTGCAGGCCATGGTGGTCGACTACGTGCTGTACCGACGCGACGGCGTGACCATCGGCACCGACGACGACGGCCCACGACTGCGCCTGGTGGTCGTCGGTCTGGCCACCGCGGCCCTGGTGGCCGCCGTGACGGTGGGGTACTTCCAGCTGACGGTGCCCGACCGCAGCCTGCGCACCGACGCCTCGGAGGTCGTCGGCATCGCGAGCAGCGTCGCGGAGGCGTCGGCCACCTTCACCCCGAGCGATCCGAACGCCTCGATCGACCGTGCGGCCGCGCTCATGACGCCCGAGCGCGCCGACGTCTACCGCAACCAATTCGCGGCCGTGGCACGGGAATTGACGAGCAAGAACATCTCCGGACAGGCGCAGACCATCTCGGCGGGCGTCGAGGCCATCGGGCCGCAGCTGGCCAGCGTCGCCGTCGTCGTGCGGGGCACCCAGAACGCGCCGAACAAGCCCGCCGACGTGGCGGTGTACGCGCTGCGCGTCGCGCTGACCAAGACCGCCGAGACCGCAGACCAGTGGCGCGTGGTGGACGTGACGCCCATCAACGCCAGGTAGGACGCGCCCTCACAGCGAGTTGCGCTCGCCGTGGATCTTCGCGAAGCGGTCCGACAGACGGCGCATGCGGATCATCAGCGATGCGGCGGGGCAGTCCTCGGCGGCCAGGTAGGCCTCGAAGGTGGCCACGGGGACGCCGACGCGGGACGCGAATTCCTGCTGGCCGAGCCCGGACCGGTCCAGCATCAGCTTGATGTGACGCGCCACCTCCGCGCACTCGTTGGCCTCCAGGCCGGCACGGCTACGGGCCAGCACCTCGGCCAGGGCCTTCGACACGCCGTAGGGCGGCGCCGATGCCAGCACTTCCTCGACCTGGCGGGCGGTGCGGCCGTACGGGTCGCGCTTGATGGCCACCGTGATGCGCTGCCACACCGTCAGGTCGTCGGTCTCCAGCGCGGCGCGGATGGACGACGTCGGCCAGAACTCGACCGGCCGCTCGTCGACGACGGGGCGCGGCTGCTGCGGGGCGGCGTTTCCGCTGTGCGTGTCCCGCGTCTCTGCGGACAACGTCACCTCGCCTCCTCCAGCATGGCCACTGCCACGGACAGGCAGCGCTTCCTCACCCGCTCCCAGTCCTGCGTCTCCTCGTCCAGGTCGGACGGGTGCGGATCGGCCAGCCGCCGGACCAACTGCGTGGCCACCCACTGACGCCGGGAGCGTTGACCAGAGTAGTACCGGTCCATCCGGGCCAGCACCTCCGCCGCGGTGTGAGTCTCCATGCAGTCGGCGAGGTCGGCGAACGCGGTGAAGTCCTTCGCGGTGTTGCGGCACATCAACAGATAGCTCGTCAGGCGCAACGTCTCGGCCCCGGTGGGAATCTGCAGCCGGTCGCCGGTGGGCAGCAGGACGTTGGTGGTCTCCATGGGCCGGCGGCGCTCGACGACGGGGTCGGCGAGGTCGGCCGCGGTCTGCAGGGCGTCGAGAGCCACGGCGAGCCGGCCGCGCCACATCGTCACGGGGTGCACGGTGGTGGGCTGGGCGCGCTTGACCGACGTGCCGACGGCCCCGATGCGCGACACCAGGCGGACGCCGCCGCGCGTGCTGAGCCGAACGGTGTCAGCCACCGGGTTGGCGCCCGGCGACGACGCGGGAATCACGGTGGGCGTGGCCCGCGTGGCGGAGCCGACGAGGACGGGGTCCCGGCCGCGACCGATGTCGGCCGCCGGGCCGCACCCGCTGAACGCCAACGGATCGGCCACCGTGATGGTCTGCGGTGCAAGGTTCTTCAGTTTCGCCGCCGACTTCACCACGGTGCGGATGTCGGATCCGGACGGGCCCAGCTCCGAGATGTCCTCGGGGATGATGACGAGGTCGCCGACGTCGACCTTGGGGAGCGGCTTCTCGAAGTCGACCGACGGCAGCACGCGGTCCAGCCAGCGGGGCAGCCACCAGTTCCACTCGGCGAACATCGCCATGAGCGCGGGGACGAGCACCAGCCGGACCACGGTGGCGTCCACGGCGATGGCGACGGCGCACGCCACGCCCAGCTGGGCGACCAGCGGCATGCCCGCGAACGCGAACCCGACGAACACGGCGATCATGATCAGTGCCGCGCTGGTGATGGTGCGCGCGCTGGTGCTCACGCCGTACGCGACGGCGTCGCGGGTGTTCTGAGTGCGCACGAACCGTTCCCGGATGCGCGTCAGCAGGAAGATCTCGTAGTCCATCGACAGGCCGAACGTCATGGCCAGCACAAGAGGCGGGATGGTGCTGTCGAGGGAGTCGAGCTTGTCGAAGCCCAGCGGTTCCAGCCAGCCCCATTCGAAGACCGCCACCAGGCTGCCGTAGGCGGCCGCCACCGACAGCACCGTCATGAGCACGCCCTTGAGGGCCAGGAACACCGATCGGATCGAGATCAGCAGCATCACGAACGCGATGAGCGCCACGAACACGAACACCAGGGGCTGCGTACCGGACACCCGGTCGTCGAAGTCCTTGATCAGGGCCGTGGGTCCGCCGACGGCCACCTGGGCGCGATCGCCCGCCGCGGCGGGCAGGTTGTCGCGCAGCCAGTCCACGGTGTCGCGGGCGCCGGACTCCTCCGGGTCGATCGACAGCACGACGGACAGCAGCGCGCTGCGGTTGTCGTCGCCGAAGACCGGCGGCGTCACGCTGGCGATGTCGGGGCCCTGCGCGATCTTCTGCTGCACCGCGGACAGCGTGGCCGCGTTGTCGGGCTGGTTGGCGGTGTTGTCGTCGAACGTGACCAGCACGCGCACGGGGCCCATGGCGCCGGGTCCGAGGGCCTCGGCCGCGGCGTTCACGCCGCCGCGGATCTCGTGCGTGGGCTCGAACTGCTTGAGCAGGCTGTTGCCCAGCGTCATGCCGACCGCCGGGGCGGCCAGCACCAGCAGGAGCACCGCCGCGATCGACGCCGACATCCACGGCCTGCGCATCACCCCGGTGACCCAGCGGGTCCAGAACCGTGACTGCGTGGTGTCACCGCGCCGCGACAGGTGCAGGTAGGTCGACCGTTTGGCGGCCGATCTGCCGAACAGTCGCAGCACGGCGGGCGTCAGCGTCGTGGAGGTGAGCACCGCGACCGCGACGGCGAGGATGGCGCCGGTGGCCATGGACGTCAGCACCGGCGTGTCGATGAGGTAGATGCCGGTCATGGACGCGATGACGGTCAGACCCGACAGCAGGACGGCGAGCCCCGAGGTACCCATGGCGGCGTCGACGGCCTGCTCGAAGTCCCGGCCGGAGCGCAGTTCCTCGCGGAAGCGCATGAGGATGAACAGCGAGTAGTCCACGGCCAGCGCGATCCCGAACATCGACACCGTGGAGGTGACGAACACCGACATCTGCGTGACCATCGACAGCAGGAAGACCAGGCCCATGGTGACGACGACGGTGCACACGCCGAGCAGCAGCGGCAGCGCCGCCGCGGCCAGGGACCCGAACACCGCGAGCAGCACGATCAGGACGATCGGGATGTTCCACTGTTCGGCCTGGGCGATGTCGTGCTTGGTGGCTTCGCTGGCTGCCGCGCTGAGCGCGCCCTGGCCGATGACGTAGAGCCGGACCTTGCCGTCGGCGGTCTGGCCGGGTCGTTCGCCGTCGATGCCGACGTCCTTGCGCAGTTGCTTGGCGATGTCGGTGCTGGCGCTGTCGAAGCTGGTCTGCAGCGAGACGACGTACGGCCGGTCGGGTCGGGGCGGCGGCTGCTGCGGGTTGGGCACGATCTTGACGCCGGGTTGCTGCGCGGCGATGCGCTCGAGTTCGGCCACGGCGGCGGTCATGTCGTCGTAGGACGCGTCGGCGCGGGGTGCGGCCACCAGCGCCAGGGGGGAGGCGCCCAGATCGGGGTAGTGGTCTTCGACCTGGTATTCGACGGCTTGGGACTGGGAACCCGCGACCTCGAAACCGCCGCCGATGAGGTTGCTCGACTGGCTGATCGCCAGATACACCGAGGGCACCAGGAGCAACAGCCACACCGCGAAGACCGCCCAGCGGAATCTGCGCAAGTTCGCGCTCAAGCGCATCATGAACTGCTGGATGACGAACCTCGGCTTCTCGTGTCCCCGTCGCAGGCGTTTCGTTGTCGAGAGCCTACCGCAGCGCGGGGTAGGGTGACCCGTTTGCGCGGCCGCCCAAGACCCCACCGCCGCGATGCTTCTCCCGGTGACCTGCTGGTTTGCTGCGCGAATTGTGCGCCGGTCCCGTGCGGATGGCAGGATGGGCCGCGACGGCGTGGGTCGGGGATTCGCCGACGCCGTGATCGAACGAGGTCCGCGCCGCTGGCGTGCCGCGCGCGGACCGTGAGGAGTCACCGTGGTCCAGTTCCCCCGTACCATCCGCCGCAGCCTGCTCGGCGTGTTCGCCGTCACCGCCGCAGGCGGGGCAGCCGCCGTGGCGCTCGCCATCCCCGGCGGGGTCGGCGCCCCCGAGGCGACGGCCGCCACCAACCCGTGCGCGGCCAGCTCGATCGCCAAGACCATCGGTTCGGTGGCCACGTCCACGGGCATCTACCTCGACGCCCACCCGAAGACCGACGCCGCGCTGACCACCATCTCGCAGCAGCAGGCGGGCCCCCAGTCGCTGGCGGCGCTCAAGGCGTACTTCGACGCCAACCCCGACGCCGCCAAGGACATCGGGGAGTTGCAAGCGCCGCTGGTGTCGCTGTCCAACCAGTGCAAGCTGCCGGTCTCGCTGCCGCAGCTGCTGGGGTTGGTGCAGGCCGTCCAGGGGGCGGGCGCAGCCGCACAGGGTGGGGCTCCCAGCAGTTTGCCAGGAACGCTGGGAGCCGCGCAGACCGTCGGCGTTCCCGGTGGCTCCGCGCCGACGGTGACGGCGCCCGGCGCGCCGGCCCGGCCCGGGGGTGCGGCGACTCCTGGAGCGGTGAGCACCACGTCGGGCTAGTCCCACGAGCGTCGACGTCGTCCCTGGACGCCGTCGTGACCTGCGATTTCACGGTCGGGCGACACCGGTTGTGCACAAGGCGGGAAACTCGTCGGGGATTCTGCTTAGCTTTTCTGTGTCGGTAACCGCCTGGGGTTACGGCGTGTCCGTCTTGGAAGAAGGAGCTTGATCATGTTGCTCTCGGCCCGTGCTGGGCGACGTGCGGTTGCTGGCGCACTGGGCGCCGGCTCGATCGCAGGCGCGATGCTGTTCGGCGCGATCCCGTCTGCCATGGCCGACGACCCGGCCCAGAACCCCCCGAACTGCACCGCCGCCGACCTGGCAGGCGTCGCCGCGGGCGTGTCGGCCTCCACTTCGGCCTACCTGTTCACCCACCCGGACGTGAACTGGTTCTTCACCAGCCTCGAGGGCAAGCCGCGCGAAGAGCTCCGCAAGGACGTCACCGCCTACCTGGATCAGAACCCGCAGACCAAGGCGGAGCTGACGGGCATCCGGCAGCCGCTGGTCGACATCAAGAATCGCTGCGGCTCGGCACCGGCGCCCGCAATTCCGTAACCCCCGTGCCTGCGAGGCAGGGGGCACATCCCACCGGGGAGGACGTCGGGCCGGAAGCCGGCAGGGAGCCGGGCCGGATGGTCCTGATGGTCGACGACGACCCGGACGTTCGTACCTCGGTGTCGCGCGGTCTGCGGCACTCGGGGTTCGACGTCCGGGTGGCGTCGAATGGCAAGGAAGCGCTGCGGCTGCTGTCCACCGAGACCCACGACGCGTTGGTGCTCGACGTGCAGATGCCCGAACTCGACGGCGTGGCCGTGGTGACGGCGCTGCGGGCGCTGGGCAACGACATCCCGATCTGCGTGCTGTCGGCGCGTGACACGGTCAACGACCGCATCGCCGGTCTGGAGGCCGGTGCCGACGACTACCTGACGAAGCCGTTCGACCTCGGCGAGCTGGTGGCGCGGCTGCATGCGCTGCTGCGGCGCTCCGCGCACTCGGAGCAGCAGTCGGACACGTTGACCGTCGGTCCGCTGACCATCGACACCGCGCGCCGGCTGGTGTTCGTCGACGGTGATCGCGTGGAGCTGACCAAGCGTGAGTTCGACCTGTTGGCGGTGCTGGCGGAGAATGCCGGCGTGGTGCTGTCGCGGCAGCGCCTGCTGGAACTGGTGTGGGGCTACGACTTCGACGTCGACACCAACGTCGCCGACGTGTTCATCAGCTACCTGCGGCGCAAGCTGGAGCGCGACGGGCATCCCCGCGTGATCCACACCGTGCGCGGCATCGGGTACGTACTGCGACAAGACGGCTGACGGGTGCAGTTACCCCGCTTCCTGAGGTCGGCCTCGCTGCGCACGCGCGTGGCGCTGGCCTCGGCGGTCGCCGCGGCGGCCGTGGTCGCGGTGTTCACGGTGCTGACGTCGCTGGTGCTCGCCAACAACGATGCGGTGCAACTGGATCGGCGCCTGGACTCGATCGTGGACGCCAGCATGTACCCCGAGCAGTTCGGCAACTCGAGCCGCGGCGTGCTCACCACGGGTCGGTCGCGCTCGTCCGGGCAGGTGGTGTTCCAGCGCGGGTTCCAACTTCCCCGCCTGCCACCGGGCACGGCCACGGTGGAGGTCAACGGCCTCGAGTACCGCGTGCGCACGATCCCCATGGACCAGCAGGGCGGCGTGCTGATGTCGGTGGGCATCCGCGCGGACAGCATCCTGTTGAACAGCGCCAGGATTCCGCTGTACGCCACGGTCGGTCTGATCACCGTGCTGATCGCAGGCGGGCTCGGCTGGTTGCTCGCCGGACCCGCCATCCGGCCGCTGCGCAAGCTCACCGCGCAGACGATGCGGCTGGGGAAGGGCGGCGAGCGGATCGAGGCGGTCAAGGGCGTCCGCGAGGCGGAGGAGCTCTCCGATGCCATGGTCGACATGCTCAGCCGGCTGGCGGCGGCGCAGCAGGTCACGACGACGAGTCTGCAAGCGGCACAGGACTTCGCGGCCAACGCCGCCCACGAGCTGCGTACCCCGCTGACGGCGATGCGTGCGGACCTGGACACGCTGCGCATCCACGACCTGCCCGCCGACGAGCGCCAGGAGGTGGTCGCGGACCTGTCGCGCGCCCAGCGGCGCGTCGAGGCGATCATCACCGCGCTGGGGCAGCTGGCGTCGGGACAGCTGGCGCAGGCCGAGGACCGCGAGCCCATCGACGTCACCGACATGCTCGACCGGGTGGCGCGCGAGAACGCCCACTCGGGGGCGGTCGAGATCGTCGTCGAGACCGACGACGACGTCGGCACGGTGTGGGGGTGGCCGGGCGGTCTGCGTCTGGCGGTGGACAACTTGGTGCGCAACGCGATTGCGCATGGCGGCGCGTCGCGCATCGTGCTCGCGGCCCACCGCCGCACCCCCGGGCTGCTCACCATCGTGGTCGACGACGACGGCCGCGGGTTGCCCGCCGAGGAGCACGAGGCCGTCCTGGGCCGCTTCGTGCGCGGCAGCACGGCCGCCGTCGGCGGGTCCGGGCTGGGGTTGGCGCTCGTCGCGCAGCAGGCCGACTTGCACGGCGGCGCCATCGAATTGGCCGACGGACCTGGTGGCGGGTTGCGCGCGGTGCTGACCGTGTCGACCGCCGCGGTCGACGACGCCGACGATCAGGACGACGAGGTCACCGTCGAGCCAGGACCGCTACGACGCCGCGCCAGCCGAGTACGAGGATGGCGGTGGCGCACGCCGCGACCACCACGAAGCTAGGCACCACGGTCGCAGACACCAGCTTGCGCAACACCATTCCGACGACGAGGGTCGACAGCCAGACCACCAGCCCGGTGGGCCGCAGCGACGTGGGCTTGCGCCACCCCCTGACGATCACCCACCCGACCGCCGTGCCGGACAGGAAGGGCCAGGCCGTGGCGAGCACGCCGGCGACGGTGACGCCCTCGGCGTGACTGCGGCGGCCGACGGCCGCGAAGGCCAGGATGGCCGCCGCGTCGGCGAGCAGGGCCAGGGCGACGGTGCGCTTCTCAGCCGACGGCATAGGTCATCACGTCCAAGTTCAGTGGGGAGGTGTTGGTTTCGGTGCGGGGAGCGAAGCCCGCCACCATGGGCGCGGGTCTGCCCGCGAGCAGCGGCCCCAACGCATCGTAGGACGTCACCCTGCCGGTGAGGTCGAAGGACCGGATCTCGAACGGAATGCCGTTGGCGCGCAACGGGTCCGGGCCATCCATCACGTGGAAGTGCAGGTGCGGGGCGTCGGTGTTGCCGCTGTTGCCGAGGCTGCCCACCACCTGGCCGGCCGTGAGTTGCTCGCCGGGGGACACCGTCACCGAGGCGGTCTTCAGATGCGCGTAGAAGGCGTAGTTGCCGTCGCCGATGTCCTGCACCACGTGATTACCGCCGTACTCGTCCAGGCGCAGTCCGGTCGGGGCGGTGCCCGGCGTCTGCTCGGGCAGGCCGTCGACCACGGCCACCACCGGTCCGTCGGCGACGGCGTGTACGTCGTCGCCGAAGTAGGGGTAGGACTCGAGCTTGGTCGGGTCACCGGTGGTCACCGTGCCCTGCGGGCTCAGCTGGACGTAGTCGATGGCGAACCGTTCGGCCACCCAGAGGGCCCCGTTGATGGGGTTGAGCGCCATGCGGTGTGCGGTCATGTCGGTGCAGCAGCCGTCGCCGTTGAGCCATCCGGGCCCGTCGAGCGGCGGCGCGATCACCGCCGGAGCGTGCGTCGAGACGGTGACGGGGGCGACCTCGGCGGTGACCGTGGCGGGCAGCAGGGGTGGTGACGGCGTGCTCACGTCCACCACCACCGTATGCGAAAGCCGTTCCGGCACAGCGGGTGTGGTGCCCTGGCTGGGATCGATGGCGACGTCGAGCCACACCGTGGCGTTACGGCCGGCGCCCAGCGTGGCGGTGGGGGTACCCGCGTCGCCGAGCAGGCGCGTGCGGCCGGCCAACTCGGGGCCGTCGAGCGTCAGCAGCGTACGGTCGCCCGCGGTCACGGCGAGCGACCGCACGGTGACGTCGCTGCCCATGGCGTTGGTGAGTTGCAGCTCGTAGGCCAGGTGCACCTTGCCGTCGGTACCGGGGACGGGGATGGGGGCGGCCAGGACGTGGGCCAGCACGGGGGTGACCACGCTGGGTTCGGCGTCCTCTGCGGTGGGTGCGGCCGATGAGGTGTCGGAACCGCTTTCGGCAGAGGGGGATTCGGATGATCCCGAGCACCCGGCGAGCAGCGTCAGCACGGCGAGGCCGGCCAGGACGGCGCTTCGCGGGGTGGTCATGGCCTAGATCCTATGAGGGTCGTGCGGATCGCGGGCCGACTCCGGGGTGGCGTCGGTGCCGGGGTCGGTGTCGGGATCGACGTCCTTCTCGGTGCGGAACAGGAAGAAGAACACCACCCAGCCGATGGCCGAGATGAAGATCCAGCTGACCAGCCGATAGATCAGCATCGCCGAGATGGCGGCCGCCAACGTCATGCCGCTGGACACCAGCCCGGGCACCAGGACCGCCTCCACCACCAGCAGCCCACCCGGCATCAGCGGGATGGCGCCGACGGCGCGCGCCGCGGCGTAGGCCACCGTGAGCCCCGCCAGCGACGGGTGCCCCCCGGCCGCGTACGCCGCGAACGCCAGGCACGCGACGTCGGCGATCCAGTTGAACAGCGACCAGCCGAACGCCTTGCCCAGCGCCCGACGGCTCAGGCTCACCGACTCGAGCTGCCCGAGCAGCTCGCGCCACTTCGCCAACCCGGTGTCGGCGGGCTTGCCGCGCACCGAGTTGACCCAGGACAGCACGCGCACGCCGATGCCGTCGATCTGTTGGGGGTTCGCCGCCACCGACTGCGCCAACAGCAGCAGTGCGACGAAACCGCCGAGCGTGAAGATCAGCGACAGCGGGTTCTTGCTGGCCCCGAGCAGGAACGCGCCGCCGAGCCCGAGCAGCGCCAGGCCGACGGCCTGCAGCACGCCGGACATCACCAGCTGCCAGGACGCGACGACGGGCGTGGCGCCCCAGAGGCGCTGCTGGCGGTAGATGAACGTCGCCGACAGCACCGGGCCGCCGGGCATGGTGGTGGACAGCGCGTTGCCCGCGTAGAACGCGGCCTCCGAGCGCCACTGCCGCACCCGGACGCCGGCCGAACGCAGCAGGGTGCGCTGGATCTGGGCGAAGCTGTGCATCGAGGCCATGGCCGCGACGACGGACGCCGCGACCCACCACGCGTTGGCGGTCAGCAGGCTGTGCCACGCCTTGGCGAGCTGATCCCACACCAGCACGACCTCGACCGTCAGCACCACGACGGCGACGGCGATGATCACCCAGCGCAACCACCAGTACTTGCCACGCTGGCGTCCTTCTCGGCGAGAGTCGCCGGCCGGCGCGTCGTGCGACACGCCCTACAGGGTAACGGCGGGCCCCCCGCGGCTCGGGGACCCTCGACCAGGATCATCGAGAATGATCATGACCGGCAGTACGCTACGTCGCATGTCACAGGGGTTCTCGTGGGATACCGCGGCCGACGAGGCCGTGCACCCGCTGGTGCGCAAGGGTGCGGCGTGGTCGTGGCGGCTGCTGGTGATCTTCGCCGCGCTGGCCGCCCTGCTGTGGGTGGTGGCGCACCTCGAGGTGATCGTGGTGCCGGTGCTGCTGGCCACGATGCTCACGGCCATGCTGGTACCGGTCGTGGACCTGCTGGATCGCCGCGGGCTCAACCGGGGCGCGGCGGTGGCGATCGTGCTGCTGAGCAGCCTGGTGGTGGTCGGCGGATTGCTGACGTTCGTGGTGAGCCAGTTCGTCGAGGGTGCGCCCGCGCTCGTCGAACAGGTGACGCAAAGCATCGACAACGTCCGTCAGACGTTGTCGACGGGCGTGCTGTCGCACTTCTCGAACGAGCAGGTGCAGAGCGCCACCCAGGCAGCCATCGACGCGCTGAAGAACAACCAGTCCAAGCTCACCAGCGGGGCGTTCTCCACGGCGGGCACCATCGCCGAGATCGTCACCGGTGCGCTGCTGGCGTTCTTCACGCTGATCTTCCTGTTGCACGGCGGCCGCAACATCTTCGCGTTCGTCACCCGGGTGTTCCCCACGCGGACGCGCGCCCGGGTCCGCGACGCCGGCCGGGCGGGCTTCCACTCGCTCATCGGTTACGTGCGAGCCACGTTCCTGGTGGCGCTCGTCGACGCCGTCGGCATCGGCACCGGCCTGGCGATCATGGGCATCCCGCTGGCGCTGCCCTTGGCGTCGCTGGTGTTCCTCGGCGCGTTCATCCCGCTGGTCGGCGCGGTGCTGTCGGGGGCGCTGGCGGTCGTGGTGGCACTGATCGCCAAGGGTTGGGTGTACGCGCTCATCACGTTCGGGCTCATCATCGCGGTGCAGCAGCTCGAGGCGCACGTCCTGCAACCGCTGGTGATGGGGCGCGCGGTGTCGATCCACCCGCTGGCCGTCGTGCTGGCGATCGCGACCGGCGGCGTGCTCGCGGGCATCATCGGGGCGCTGCTGGCGGTGCCCGTCGTGGCGTTCCTCAACAGCGCGGTGCGCGTACTGCTGGCCGAGGACCCGGACGCCGAACAGGCCGCGCTCGAAGCCGACACGGGCCCGACCATCAGCGCCAGACCCGACGAGGTGAGCCCGGCGGGATGACTCCCGCCGGGTCCGACCTACATCCGGCCTTCGCGGCGCAGCAGGTCCGCCGCGCTGACGCCGCCACCGCCGCCACGGCGCTTGCGATCGTCGTCGGCGGCTTCGCGCGTGTCGATCTTCTCCGTGGCGTCCGCCTCGGGCGTGGGCTGCGCGCGGAACGCGGTCGTCGGCGGCTCCGGGGCCGGCTGGGGCGGCTGCGGCGCCGGGCCCGGCTGCGGAGTGCCGACCG